>JBAXYY010000069.1:0-13963 GCA_041670585.1 Treponema sp.
GGAAATTAGTGGTGAAATTGACTTTAAAGAATTAAAGAAGAAATTTGAGTGAAATCAAATAAATCGCATCTATTTACTTTCACGCAAAAATTCAGTAAATTGTAGGTAATATTTTTAGATTTAGGAGTTGACTGTTATGATCAGAGTTGGTATTAACGGTTTTGGCCGTATTGGTCGTATGGTATTCCGTGCTGCTGTTTCAAACTTCAGCAAAGACATGGAAGTTGTAGCTATTAATGATCTTCTTGCTTTTAACAAAGCAGATCCTTCAAAAATGCTCGTTGATTATCTTGCATACCTTTTGAAATATGATTCAGTTCATGGAAAATTCACAGGCGATGTAAAAGTTGACGGACACGACCTTATTGTTAATGGAAAGAAAATCCGCGTATTCGCAGAAAAAGATCCATCTAACATTAAATGGGGCGAAGAGAAAGTTGACGTTGTTGTTGAATCAACAGGCTTCTTCCTTACAGACGAAGGCGCTCGCAACCACATTAAAGGCGGAGCAAAGAAAGTTATTATTTCTGCTCCATCAAAAGCTGGTGAAGACGGAAAACAGCCAAAAATGTTCGTTTATGGTGTAAACGACAAGACATACGCTGGCGAAGACATTATTTCTAACGCATCTTGCACAACAAACTGCTTGGCTCCTTTGGCTAAAGTTGTTGACGAATGCTTCGGAATTAAACGTGGCCTTATGACAACAGTACATGCTTCAACAGGCACTCAGCTTACAGTTGACGGACCTTCAAAAGGCGGAAAAGACTGGAGAGGCGGACGCTCTGTTTACAACAACATCATCCCTTCAACAACAGGCGCTGCAAAAGCTGTAGGAAAAGTTCTTCCACAGTTGAACGGCAAGCTCACTGGTATTTCTATGCGTATTCCTGCTCCAGATGTATCTGTAGTAGACCTTACATGCGAATTGAACAAACCAGCTTCTTATGAAACAATTTGCGCTGCTATGAAGAAAGCTTCAGAAGGCGAACTCAAAGGCATTCTTGCTTATACAGAAGACCAAGTAGTTTCAACAGACTTCCGTGATGACTGCCACACATCAATTTTTGATGCAAAAGCAGGTCTTTCACTCGACGACACATTCTGCAAACTAATTTCATGGTACGACAACGAATGGGGCTATTCAAACAAGCTCTGTGAAATGATAAGAGTTATTTCAAAGTAATAATTGACTGTAAAACATGCTCTGCGAAATGAGTCGCCTGCGCCGAAGGCGCAAACGTCAATAATTTCCCTACAGACCGAAAATGCGTGAGCATTTTCATAAGAGTTATTTCTAAATAACTCAGTTATTTCAAAGAAATAATTACTGAATAAGTAAAAAGAGCCGCTTCCGACGAGGCGGCTTTTTCTATTTTAAATGAGTGTTTTGTTATTTTTATATAATATTTACAATAAAATAATGCCGGAGCCGGGGCTTTGGCACACACAATAGCAGGTGCGTATTGTGTGCCCTAAGTGGAAAGTGCTGTAACACTGCAACGAAGTTTCCAGCAAGCCTTTTTCGGGACGGAGACACGGCGGAAGGCATTCTTGATTAAATTTAAATAATCAATGATAACAATACACTTATTTAAAATGCTTGTTATTTATAAACATTCTCTATATATTTCTATATATGATTACACAAAAAACAAAAATTGTTTGTTCAATCGGCCCTGTTTCAAACAAGGACGACATATTACGCCACATGATGAATGCTGGTATGAATGTTGCAAGGTTCAACTTTTCTCACGGAACACATGAATGGCACAAGGATGCCATGGACAGAGTAAAGCGTATTTCAAAAGAACAGAAAAAAATAATTGCACTTCTTCTAGACACAAAAGGCCCAGAAATCAGAACGGGCAATACATATAATTCAAAAGACATTTCAATACAAGTTGGCGATAAAATTGAAGTAGTTGCCGACGACTCTTTTTGCTACGGAGCAAACTCTGCGGAGTTGCCAGAGGGCGCTGTAAAAGGCACAGGCCATATTTCTCTTTCATGGAAAGACGCAGTTGCAAAAGTTAAGCCTGGTGTTCGCATTTTAATAGCGGACGGCTTGATAGAGCTTCTTGTAGAAAGTGTTCAAGAAAACAAAATAATCTGCAAGGCAAACAACAACGGCACAATTGGCAGCAAAAAAAACGTGAACTTGGTTGGAGTGCACGCAGGCCTTCCAATAATGTCAGAGCAGGACAAAAGCGACATTAAGTTTGGCGTTGAGCAGAACATAGACTTCATTGCCGCAAGCTTTGTAAGCTTTCCAGAAGAGGTTGTTCAAATACGCGAGTATTTAAAATCACTTGGAAGCAAGGCGCGCATAATTGCAAAAATAGAAAATGAAGAGGGCTTGGACAACATAGACCGCATAATAGAAGAAGCGGACGGAATAATGGTTGCGCGTGGAGACTTAGGCGTTCAAGTTCCAACAGAAGAAATACCAATTGCGCAAAAGGAAATAATTTCAAAGTGCAGGGAAGCGGGCAAAACTGTAATTACTGCCACACAAATGCTAGACTCAATGATTGTTAATCCTCGGCCAACACGTGCAGAGCTTACAGACGTTGCAAATGCTGTGTTTGACGGAACAGACGCTGTTATGCTTTCTGGAGAAACTGCCGGTGGAAATTACCCAGTTGAGTCCGTGCAAACAATGTCAAAAATTGTAAGGGCAACTGAACAATCAAAGGAATATAAAGAGCAGATCAATGAACGCAACAGAAAGTTCAAGCCTGTAAGCGATATTGGAAAAACCGTAGCGACAGCGGCTTATAACCTAGCTTCGTCTGTAAAAGCAAAAGCTATTATTTCACCGTCGCTTCATGGAAACACGCCACGACTTATTAGCGGCTTTAGGCCGGAGCCTTTGGTAATTGCAGTAACTCCTGACGAGCAAGTTGCACGCCAGCTAATGCTAAGGTGGGGAGTGAACCCGGTACTTTGCACAAAAGTTGAAGACTCCGAGTGCATGATTCAAAACTCAATTAAAATTGCGCTTGATGAAGGCGCGGTAAGCCTTTCCGACACAGTTGTAATGATAGCAAGTATTCCGTTGCACAGCCCTCTTATGGCAAACACAATAAAAGTTCTTGTCGTAGGAAATGTTCTTGCGCGTGGAACAATTTACGGCTGCACTGATAAGGAAAATTCATTGGCTTCTGGAAGAATAGAAAAAATTTCTGACTTGAGCGACTCATACGACTCATTTAGAAAGAGCGGAAAAGTGATTCTTGTTTGCAAAAAGATTTTACAGGAATATGTGCCGCTTCTTCGTCTTGCTGACGGTGTTATTTCAGAAGAAGGCAGCGACTTAAATGAAGAAGAACTTTCTTTCTGCAACAAAGACTTTGTCTGGATTCTAGATGCGCCTGGCATTATGAGCAAGCTTGAAAACGGGCAGTCTGTTACACTTGACGGCAAGAAGGGCCTTTTGTACGAAGGTTTGATTTAATCAGCTAAACTAAAAAAACACTTCACTTTGCAACTTTTTTTCATTATCTTGTATCTAATTATTAAATGATTAAGCAATTGTTTAATAGTTAGAAAATGTTATGAAAAGAAGAACTTATTTTTACAAAGATGAACTTAATGATGAATTCTCCGGTGTAGTAAGAAACACAATTGATGTGGACGAGCATTATGTCTACGACCATAAAAATATCTTTTGGAAGATTGCGGAATTCTTTGTCTACAGAATTGTCATGACTCCTGCAGCTTACCTTTATCTAAAAATAAAATACAACGCAAAGTTTGTGAACAAAAAAGTTTTGAATCAAAATAAAAAGCAGCCGATATTTCTTTTTGGAAACCACACAATGCTTCCTGGCGACGGCTACATTCCAACTGCAATTATGTTCCCTAAGAAATGCAATGAAATTGTAAACGCGGACAACGTTTCTTTGAACGGAACAAAAACTTTTATGAAAATGGTTGGCGCAATTCCCATACCAAACAAAATCTCTGGAATGAGAAACTACACTAATTTTCTAGAGTCGTGCGTTAATAAAAAAAGATGCGTTGCAATTTATCCAGAGGCGCATGTATGGCCTTACTACACAAAAATAAGGCCGTTCACTTATTCGTCTTTTAAATATCCTGTAATTTACAACACTCCAGTTTACTGCTTTACAACAACGTATCAGAAAAAAAACAAAAGTGAAAATCCAAAAATAACAGTGTATGTTGACGGGCCTTTTTACGCTGATAAAAATCTTTTAAAAAAAGAGGCCTCTATAAAATTAAGAGATGAAGTTTATAGAGCAATGGTTGAACGAAGCAAATGCTCAACGTATGAATATAATGTTTTTAAAAAGTCAGGAGATAAAAATGAATGATGTGTTAAAGACGCTTCCTATTTTATACTGCGGGAACGACAAAGTGTTTGACGGTATTTTAATTTCGCTGCTGTCAATTATAAAGTACGCAAAAAATCCACTTGATGTTTTTGTTATGACAGTTGGCTTGCAGGACGTAAAGCCTGAGTACAAGCCTGTAACTCTAAAGCAGACAATGTTCCTTGAGTCAGTTATACAAGAAGCTAATTCACAAAGCAAGGTGCATTTAGTTGATGTTACTTCAGAGTTCAAGCAAGAAATGTATTCAAGCCCTAACGTCGCTACAAGCTACACGCCTTACACTTTAGTCAGGCTTTTTGCCGATATGGTGCCTGGCATGCCGGAAAGAATTTTATACATGGACACGGACACTGTTGCACATTCAGATATTTCTTCTGTCTTTGAAACTGATTTGACAAACATTGAGTTTGCAGCGGTAAGAGATTATCTTGGAAAAATATTCATCTACTTTAACTATCAGAACGCGGGCATTCTTTACCTTAACATTGACTACATAAAAAAAACAGGCTTCTTTAAAGAAGTGCGTGAACGCTGCAGAAGTAGAAAGATGTGGTTCCCTGACCAGACGGCACTTAACAGCTTGACTCCAAAAAGAAAATTTCTTCCGCGAAAATACAACGAGCAAAGAAAGCTTCACGACGACACAGTTATTCAGCACTTTAGCAAATCAATTAGGCTGTTCCCTTATTACAGAACTGTAAATGTAAAGCCGTGGCAAATTGACAAGATGCACTCTGTTTTTCATCTTCATGAGTATGATGATATTCTTGATGAGTATTCAACGCTGAAGAAAAAATATATTTCCTAATTAGCTAATTTGCTTATAGTAAAAGTTTGTCATTGTTAGGAGCAAAGCAACGTGACGATCTGTATTACTAACAGGCAGCTTCTCTTTTCTTTTGAACTTCATAAACGTAAAGCATTTTAGGCCTGTTGTTTCTCTGAATAAAAATAGGCGGAATGTTCAATCCAAAATTGACTATTGCAAGCGGAAGCATCATTGGAAGCGCAAGGTTGGCTGGGTTAACTAAAATAATGATTATTCCTACAAGCGACATCCAAAAGTGCAAACATTCGGCGTAGCAAGTTTCCACTAAGAAATGAAAAAGATATTCTGGCTTTGTGCTGTCAATCTTTGATTTTGAAAGACCTGTTGTAAGTTTACCTGTGTCTGGAATTTTGTCCTTCCAGTCAATAATTCTTATTGCCTTGTAGAATTTTTTTTCCCATTTGTAGCTTCTAAATAATTTTTTGTAAGGACTGAACCATTTAGCAGGCAGCTTGTGAATTATAGTTGCAACAAGCGCGTCTATTCCAAAAATTGCAATTGAATTTAAATAAGTAAAAAGAGCCAACTGCCAAATTGCGTATCCCTGCGGATAGAAAATTGCATTGCAAAGAAATACAACTGCCATGGAAACAAATAAAATCCACAGATATAACTTTAATCTCATTTTCCTCTACCTCAAATTTTGAATTTAGTATATCATATAAAAGAATTTGATGTTAGTAAATTAAGAGCATCTCTAAAAACTAATGTTTTAATTGATTTTCTTAAAAATATTTTACTGTACGTATGTAAAGTGTTGATTTTTGAAACTTTATGTAAAAGTATGTGTCAAATTAAATGGAGACAGAAAAGTTTTTATGCAAAAGATTAGAGGGGTAATTTTTAATGTTCTCTTATGATTTAGTTATTTTAGTTGCTGTAGTTTTTTTCTTTTTATATCTCCCAAGAATATATGCTTGGTTTGCTTCTTTTAAGCCTCAACAAAAACTTGTAAATGATAAGAAAAATAAGATTGCCCTTTTTATTCCAGCAAGAAATGAAGGAAAGGCAATTCTACCTTTGCTTGAATCATTAAAGAAACAGACTTATGACAAATCAAGATTTGACATTTTCATTGTTGTAAAAGAGTCTGACGACCCTGTAATTGAATATGGCAAAAGTTACGGCGCGGAAGTTTTTGTGGACACAGCTCAGAAGTGCAAGGGCGACTGTTTAGACTTTGGCTTTAACAAAATAATTCATAAGTACCCAGGAAAGTACGACGGTTTTTTAATTGTGGACGCTGACTGCGTTTTGTATCCAGACTTTGTTGAGCAGATGAACAACGCAATGGCAAGCGGCGCAGAAGTTATTAACGGTAAGAAAATTGTTGGCAACTATTTTTTGAACAATGGAAAAAACAGCAACTTTATTACAGCAAGCAACGGTCTTATTTGGACTCTCATGGACGACATGGGCAACAGGTGGAAGAGCGAACACGGGCTTACTACAATGACAGTTACAACAGGCATTTTAATTTCCTCACGCTTGGTAGAAAAATGGGACGGCTGGATTTATAAAAAGACACTTACAGAAGACATGGAATTGCAAAGGGACTGTTCTTTACAAGAGTATAAAACTTTCTATTATTCATACGCAAAATTCTTTATGCAGGAAGCAACCTCTGTTGAAGAAACAGACAAGCGCCGAACTAGATGGATGACAGGCCTTACTCACGCTGACTTTATTTACGCTCCACAGATGATAAAGAAAATAAGCTTTCATTCAATAGTTGACAACTACTACATGTACTGCCTTTGGATTGTGTATTTGTTCATAGCGGCGAATATTGTAATTTCACTTGCAGATGTTGGAATGTTTGCATTTACTTTCTTTGCACATGGAGTCTTGCTTTGGAGTGTTTTAGGAGCAGCGGGACTTGCTTTGCTTAACACATATTTGGCTTTCTTTGTAATGACATTTGTTGCGCTTGTTGTAGCTCGTCATGACATAAAGCTTAGCTTTTTTGAAAAAGTGATTGTGCTTTTCTATCACCCAATTTTCTACATGAAGTATATTCCTATTGTAGCAAACGCAATTGTAGACCGCCGTCCTCAAGTTTGGGACGAAATAGAACGTGTAGACAACTGCGAGCAAATTGTAAAATAAGTTTTGTTTGTTGACAATTGAAAACTTTATATTACACTGTAGTCATTGTAGGAAGTTAAAATATGAATTATTTTGAATTAGCGTATACAACGCCAGAGACTCTAGAAAAAATAAAGGCTGCTGAAGAACGCAAAGAATACAATGGGCATTTGGATCCAATAACATCAGAAGGCAGCCTTCCTGTTACAGAAAAATTTGCTTTCCGCCCAAATATTGCATTGCGTTTTGTCTACTGGTGTAGAAGAACTTTTTGGCTTAACCAGTTTACAAAGACTCTTAATGAAAAATATTTCCATACAAAAGTCACAGGCTTTGAAAACATAAAGAATGTGAAGGGCGCTGTTTACATTTGCAACCATATAAATAAGTTTGACGCGCTTGCAGTTAACTATGCAACAAAGCATATTCCTCTAAAAATTATGGTCGCCGACTTTAACAACAGGGACGGCATGTTGGGCCGCCTTATGAGGGCAGATGGAATTCTTCCTTTTAAAAATGACAGAAAAATAATTCATAAATTTACAGAATCTGTTAACTGGTACTTAACACATGGAACAGGTGTTTTGTTCTTCCCAGAAGGCAGCGAGTGGTGGTGCTATAAAAAGCCTAGACCTTTTATGGACGGAGCGTTTCATTTTGCCTCTAGCAACAATGTGCCTGTTGTTCCTATTTTCATAACATTCACAGACTCAAATATTGACAATGGCACTGGTGTGAATCTTCCAAATTTCACTGTAAATATTCTTTCTCCAATTTATCCTGACAGCGCAAAGTCTAAAGCGGAGAATACAAAAATGCTTAAAGATGAATCATTTAATGCTTGGGTTAAAAAATACGAAGAATTCTACGGAATTAAGTACGAATTATAATCACAATTTTCAAAAATAAAATAACAAGACTTTATACATTTAAGCATAGTGCTTTAGCTTACTTATAACAGAAAATTATAAATTTTTAAGAATTCATAATGATTAAGGTGTATAATTTAAGTATGAGAATATTACTAGTTGAAGATGAAGTCCGCCTTTCACAGGCGCTTGTTGAAATTTTCCAGAAGAATCGCTATGGAATTGACGCTGTATATACAGGACCGGAAGGACTTGAATATGCACAGAGCGGCATTTACGATGCAATTGTTTTGGATATAATGCTTCCTGGCATGGATGGAATCACCATTCTCAAAACATTACGTGAAGAGAAAAATCAGACTCCAATTCTGCTGTTAACCGCAAAAGACGACATTAGTGACAAGGTAAAAGGCCTTGACTGCGGTGCCGATGACTACATGACAAAACCTTTTAGCACAGACGAGCTTCTTGCGCGTGTAAGGGCTTTGACACGACGAAAAGGAAATGTAAAAGAAGAAGTTGAAACATTCGGTGACTTAATTCTTAACAAGAATAATTGCGAACTTCAAAAAGTTGACGGGGAATCAATTAAGCTTTCTCTTAAGGAATTCCAAATTGTTGACTTGCTTTTTGAAAATCCACATCAGATTATTAAGAAGGAAAGAATCATAGAAAAAATCTGGGGTGGCGACAGCGATGCTGAGTATAATAACGTTGAAGTTTACATTTCGTTCTTGCGTAAAAAGATGGAACAGCTTAAAGTAAACACTGTCATTCGTACTGCGCGTGGAATTGGCTACTCTCTTGAAGAAAGAAAGTAATTTGTTTTTAGTGTAAAGTAAATACCGCTGCAATATGAGTTTCATTTTGTGGCGGTATTTTTTTTTAGTGGAGTTTCTAATGTCTCTTGATGTTTTTAAAAAATTAAAAATTAAAATTTCAGTTAGCATTACTGCTGTGCTTGCAATTGTTCTTGCAGTTTTGATAGGCTCGTTAAATTTTTATCTGACTAAATCAAATAAAAAAGTTGCAACTCAGTTCATAAATCAACTTGTAGAAAATGATGGCAGAAGAATTGGACCTAATGGTTCTCCTATGAACATAAAACCAGATTGGAAGCCTAATGAAAAAAATATGAATATGCTAAATTCTGAGACACATCCTGTTCCTCCAGATAAACCTGAGATGGAAAATAATTCAAATGGTGTGGATAAAAATATGAACGCTCCACGAATGGAAGATAGAATGCCTCCTGAGTTAGAACCACAACAGAATGATGGTCTTTTCAAATGGATTCCTTTTAAAACAAATTACATGGGCTTTAGAAATTTTTACACCGCTAAAATTGATTCTTATGGAAAACTTTTTGAAGTGGTGAATAAATTTTCTGATAATTATGAAGAAACAAATGTTGATGAGCTTGTAAAAAAAATATTCAGCCTAAAAAAAAATAGAGGCACCTATGGGTATTTTGAATATGATATTTCGCAAAAAAAATATGGCTATTTGATTGTAATTCTTGATATGGCAAATGAAATTTCCCAAGAAAAAAATTTTGGTTTTGTTTCACTACTTATTTATGGATTAAGTTTGTTAGTCGCATTTGGTCTTGCATGGGCATTTGCTTTATGGTCGTTAAAGCCTGTGCAGGAAGCATTTATAAAGCAGAAGCAGTTTATTGCGGACGCAAGCCACGAGTTAAAAACACCAATTGCTGTAATTGGCGCAAACATTGATGTTCTTGAGCAGGACATGCCTAACAACAAATGGATTCAGTATATAAAAACAGAAAACTTAAGAATGGGCGACCTTGTTAAAAATCTTTTGTACCTTGCAAAAAATGATGCGGGCCGTGAAAAATTCACAATGCTTCCTTTTGACTTAGGGGACGCTGCGGCATGTGCTGTTCTTCCATTTGAAAGTGTTGCATTTGAGCAGGGCAAAAAACTTGAGATAAATATTCCTAAAGATCCAATAACTGTAACAGGCGAAGAGTCAAAAATAAAGCAGGTTATAATTATTCTTACAGACAACGCTTTAAAAAATTCAGAGAAGGGCGCTGTAATAAAAATAACAGCAGGCTTTGAAAACAGCAAACGATATGTAAGAGTCTACAACACAGGCCACGGAATTGCTCCAGAAGACATTGATAAAATTTTCAACAGGTTCTACAGAGTTGACACTTCACGCGACAGAAACACCGGAGGCTACGGCTTAGGGCTGGCTATTGCGCAAACAATTGCAAAAGCACACGGAGGGCAGATTGCAGTTCAAAGCGAACTTGGAAAATATGCGCAGTTTACATTATTATTGCCTTCTGCTATAAAAGAAAGCAAGCATAGTAAAAGAAAAATGTTATATTAAAATACGCGCGTCAAATAAAGGAAAAAAACATGGGCTCAAGATATACAGAAGAAGAATATTTTAACAACGGATTCAACAAACTTTTAGGAATGAAATTAGTTGAAGTGGAAAACGGAAGGGCAGTTATTTCTATGGAAGTAAAGCCTGAGCATTTTAACCCGGCGGGCATTGTTCACGGAGGAGTGCTTTTTTCTTTGGCGGATTCTGCGGCGGCAAATGCGGCTGTCAGCTATGGCAACAAAGTTGTTACAGTCAACAGCGACATAAAATATCTGCGTGCTGTCACTAATAAAACAAAAGTTCTAACTGCAACTGCAAAAGAGCTTAAGCATGGAAAGAACATCTGCTTTTATGAAGTCGCAATTCAAAATGATGAAAAAGAAGATGTCGCTTACGTTTCACTTTCCTATATAAATCTACAGGGCTGAACAGGATGAGAGTGGCACACTATCTGCTGCCAACTGAGTTTTTGCTTATATAAAAAATTAAACCACTCAGTTGTCAGCAGATTTTATAAAATTGTTGAAACTCGTCTCCCATAACTACAGGAATGTCTTTTCTATAAGTGCGGCCGGAATATCCTTCGTGCGGCAGTGAAATAAATTTTGTAGTTGAAGGGACTGCGTACTTGTAGATTGGGTCGGCTATTACAAGGTCTGCTTTTTTTAGCAAGTCAAAGTAGTCGTCTTCGTAGAAAGTTATTCTGCCTTTGATGCCAAGAAATTCTTCTGTTGTCTCTGTTGGGCAAAGTACTTCTAGATTGCTTAATCCAAAATCTTTGCGCAAAGTTAGAGCCATGCTTGAAGCCCACACCGCTTCTCCTACAATGTACTGCTTTTTTGAGACAGACTTTTCTAGCTCAACAGATTTATCTTGCAGCCAGATTGGCTTTTGTGTTTTCTTTGTGGTGAACGCTTTTTGCAGACTGTCAAAGAATGCTTTTGTAGCGGCATTTCCCGAAGGAATTCCTGTAATATAAGGCGTGCCGTAAATGCCTTCAAAGTATTTTGCTAATTCCAGCCCACAGGAAGAGGCAACTACGTTCACATCTGCTTTGTAAGAGTTCATTAAATCTTCAAAAGTGCTGCCCATTGCCCATGTTGAAATTACTTCGCAGTTGTTTTCTTCAAGAAGCGATTTTAATTTTTCAACATTGCCAACTACAGAAAAATCAAGAGGTGTAACGCCCAGCAAGTTCACTCTTGTTTTTTTAGATTTTTTTTTTGCGGCATAATTTTTTTCTAGCTCTGACTGCGGGCAAAATCTTTTTGCAAGTTCCACTAAAGCCATGCTGGAGCCAACTATATAGGAGCGCATTCCGTTTGTTGCAAAGCCCATTGTTGGAATACCAGAACGTTTTTCTATGACACGCGCAATCCCTGTGAAGTCAGTGCCCATCATCATTGGAATTGGAGTGCCTGCAATTGCTATGAACCGAGGGTGAAGCTCTTTTGCAGCAGAGCATATTTCATCTTCCAAATATTTGTCCTGCCCAAGAACAGCCTGCATTTCTGTAAGCGCTGAAACATAAACCATGCTTGGCATTGAATACCATCGTGGCTCGTCGTGAGTGTTGTAAGTTGAGTTGCATCCGCTTGCGTCGTCCATAATCGACATTCCGCCCAGTTCGTACAAAGCAGAGCAAACGCCAGAAACGTCAGAAGCGTAAGTGCTTAAAATTGATGAAGCTTGTTTCATGAACAGCACCCCCATCCTTTGACTTGAATTATTTTAGAAGTGTCCTTTTCATTTTTATAAGCGTCTTGAATTAACGCCATAAGTTTTGTAATTCCAGTAAAGCCCCAAAGCCCGCTGCCTTCAAGCATGTTCACAAAATGTTTTGTCCCTGTGAAGTACGCAGACTTTTGTCCAATTGCCAAAGTGAAATTATTTTCTTCATTAGAATTTTCACGGTTTAATTCTTCAGGCAAGATTCCCATTTTTGGGTGGACAGTTGCATAAAGTTCAAGCGTTGGGAAATTCTTTTTTAAAAAGTCAAAGGCAGTTTTTTCTTCTGGAATAATGCAGTCAAGGTAGACAGATGTTACATTCATTCCGTGTGTAAGAAGAAGTTTTGCTAGTCCTAAAGGGCGTGAAGTTGAAGTGTAGTCAACTGCGATTTTTGTTTTTCCTAAAAGAGCTTCTGTTTTATTCAGCGCATCCTCTGCGTCTTTTTCAAGTGATGATGTGTCAAAGTCAACGCCAAGCTCTTTGCATAAAACATCAACTGATTTTTTTATTTCATCAGTGTCGTATGAAAGAGGCAGATAAAGTGATTTTGTGCCGAACCTTTCTTGCAATGTTTTCTCCGCAATAACCGCCGCTGGATTTGTTACAATGTTCAATTTGCTTTTTGCCATCTGCTGAAATTCAGCATAAGATTTTGAAGTGCAAATGTCGCGTGTAAAATTGCCGGCTTTTTTTACAATTTGACCAAGCTCTGAATGAACGTCAGCCGCAAAGTTGTTGCCAATAAAGTTGACTCCGTTGTCCCTTTCATCTGTTGGGTGCAGAAGGCTGTACAACTGCTGCCTCATCTTTGGGTCTGGCGCAATAAGAGTTTTTCTCATTGTAGGATTCATGTAGCAGTCAGTGATGTCAATGTCTGGAATATCCTTGTGAAGAGTGTCGTACACAAACTTCAAGTCGCAGCCAATGAAGTGGTGAATGCAGCTTGTAAAAAGCAAGATTGCCTTTGGCTTTACAGGAAGTTTTTTTACAATGTCCTTAACTCCGTCTATAATCAAATTTTCTGTGTCGCCGTCCAAGATGTTGTGCTCTTCAATTGTGATTGTGGAAAACCTGTCAAGCTTAAAAAGCTCAGCGGCAGTAAGAACAACGCCTCTGTTGCAGCTTTGCGCGCATACAAAAATCTGATGGCTTTCTGGAACAAGCATACCTGTGTGCACTATGTTCCACGGGCCGCGGGCAGGGGATGAATATTCAACTCCTGTTTCAAAAGGGCAGCTAAAGTCAGCGTCGCCAATTCGAACTCTTGCGCCAGACCAGTCAATTTCTTTTTTATGGCTTAGTTCAATCATTTGCAAATCTCAAGGATTGAATCAGCAAGTTTTGAATACTCATCGCACATATTGCTTTTTGGATTTGAGTAAAAGACAGTCTTGTGCTCTTCCTCTGCTTTTTGTACATCAGAACTAAAATCAAGCTCTCCTATAATTTTAGTTTTAAAATCATCCGCAAGCTCAAGAACTTTTTCTTTTTCTCGTGGAACATTTCTTTTATTTAAAATCAGCCCGCCTAAAGTTGCGTAGCCTCTGTCCTTAAAATTATCAACAGCCATTGCAATGTTCGCCGCCGCATGAAGCGCCATGTTCTCGCCGCTTGTAACAATAAAAACTTTGTCAGCATAACCGTCGCGTATAGGCATTGCAAAACCGCCGCACACAACGTCGCCAAGCACATCGTAAATTGCAATGTCAATCTTGTAA
>JBAXYY010000070.1:0-13885 GCA_041670585.1 Treponema sp.
AATATTTTTTCTATTTTCATTTTTTCCTCCTGATGAAAATACAACGTACATTTTAATTCATTATCGGTAAAAAATCAATCTTCTAAAGGTGGTAAATGAAGTTTCCATGTACCATTTATTTTATGGAAGTAATAGTAGACAACATCTTGGTCTTCCCTTACTTGAACAGCTTTAACTGATGAGTCTGAAATATAGCGAATTTCATCAATTTGCCTTCCAACTCTTGACTGAATGAAAACAAGGTGAAAGTAGTCTTCCAAATCATTAAGCTTTAGCCCTTTCACAGGCAGCTTTGCTTCTGCTTTATGAAGGTTCTTTGGATTTTGCCAATAGGTAAGGCTTTCCTTGTCAATATAGTTAACCCAGGAAGAGTAGTCATCGCTTTTCATAATCTTATCAAGGTTATTTATTATTTCAAGAATAATCTTTTTATCCTCTGCAAAAACATCTTTGGAAACAACGCCTTCCATGTGATTTGTAGAACGAGTGTATTCTTCATCTTCTGCGGAAACCTCTACGGCTGGCTCAGCAGCTTCAACTTCTGTGCTTGTGACTGGAGCTTCTGTTTTATTTGTGGAAGCACAACCAACTAAGAACAGTGAAGTGAGCAAAATTATCATACTAGATTTAATAAGTCTTTTCATAATTTAATAGTATCCTTCTAATGTAATTTGGTCAAATGCAAAATAATGCTTTAATAAAATTCAGATTTTAACAATAGCTAGAACTGTATAAAAAAATTTGATATAATTTTATTTATCTTTTCAATTAACTAAAAGAGGTCAATGATGACAACAGCAGTTTTTCCAGGTTCCTTTGATCCGCCTACTTATGGGCATTTAAATATAATAGAAAGAGCAAGCCGCCTATTTGATACTATTGATGTTGTAATTGCTGTCAACCCAGACAAGCAATACTTGTTTTCTGATTCTGAGAGGTTTGAAATGATGAAAACCTTAGTAGAGCCTTACCAGAATGTTACAGTTCACAAATGCAGCACTTTAATTGTTGAATATTGCAAGCAAGTAAAAGCCAATGTTCTTCTTAGGGGAATAAGAAATTCAAATGATTTTGCCTACGAATTTGATTTATCGTTAATGAATAGAAGTTTAAACTCTGATGTTGAGACTTTATTTATTCCAACAGAGCAGCGGTATGTAATAGTACGTTCCAGCAATATAAAAGAGCTTGCTCAGTTTGGCGGTGATATAAGAAGCATGGTACCTCCAATTGTGGCCGAAGCTCTTATGAAAAAGTACAAAAAATAGCTAAAAAATGATGAATTTGTTATTATTCTGACAAAATATGTAAATTTGTCAAAAAAAATATTGACATATTATTCATTTTCACTATATAATTATTGACAAGAAAAGGGAATCTGTAGTAATATCGACCTGTTATACAGATAACAAATCCTATAGCGAGGTTATATAATATGGCAGTACCTAGATCGAAAATTTCAAAAGCCGTGACAAAAAGAAGACGCGGTGTAAATATGCACCTTGATGCACCACAGCTTGTAGAATGCAGCAATTGCGGAAATCTTGTTAGACAACATCATGTCTGCACAAAATGCGGTTTCTATCGTGGACGTCAAGTGATTACACCTGAAGTAAACGGCTAAATTATCAGGAGAAAATGATGGACGAACTTTTTGAAAAAATCCAGAAGCTCATTGCGGAAAAACTAGAAATTGACCCTTCAAAAGTCAAAATGGAATCTTCATTCCGTGCAGACCTTGGAGCAGACAGCCTTGATACTTATGAACTAGTTTATGCTATTGAGGAAGAGCTTGGTGTTTCAATTCCAGATGACAAAGCTAACGAATTTGAAACAGTAAAAGACGCTTACGATTACATCAAATCACAGCAGAAATAAGCTTCTGATTCTGAAAAGTAGAATCTTTGGAAAAGCACGGTGCAATTAAGTACTGTGCTTTTTTTTATTTAAACGATAAAATAAGCTATGAATATTAGAGACACAATTTACGAATCAAAAAAAATAACTCCAGAAAGAAAAAAACAGCTTGAGGAATTTTGCAAGAATCTTAAAATTCATTTTTCAAATTTAAATATGCTTGACTTGGCATTTCATCACAGGTCATTTTCTAATGAAAACATTGAGCACAAAAGATATAACAACGAACGACTTGAATTTTTAGGTGATAGCGTCTTAGGACTTGCAACAGCCGCTTTTTTATACGAAGACATGATGGACAACGCAGAAGGAGACCTTGCAAAAATAAAGGCAAATGTTGTAAGCGAGCATGTTTTAGCTCCTATTGCAAAAGAACAAATGCACATAGACAAATATCTTGTGCTTGGCAAAGGCGAAGAGCTAACAGGCGGCAGGGAAAAGAAGGCTATTCTTGCTGATGCAGTTGAAGCTGTAATTGGTGCTTTGTATTTAGACAGCGGTTATAATGCCGCGGAAAAGCTTGTTCTTAAACTTATTGTTCCAGAAATAAGAAAAGTTCAAAATGACAAAGGCTCTAAGGACTATAAGACTTTGCTTCAGGAATATTACCAAAGAAAAAACAAGTCTTGTCCTGAATATGAGCTTGTCAAAAAAAACGGACCAGACCATGACAGGACATTCTGGGTTACAGTTCACCTTGGTTCTGTTTCTTACGGACCTGAAAAAGGTAAAAATAAAAAAGAAGCTGAACAATCTGCAGCTGAATCAGCGTGTCATGCGCTTGGCGTGGAATAACACAAAATAGAAAGAAGTTATTTCTCACTCAAACACATCGTGTGTGCTCCTTACGAGCGCCTTCGTTCGCTGACGGTGCCATCCGTGGCACCTTTTCGGCACACTTGTGCCGCGCTCACTACGTGTTCGACTCCCTAATTTAACTAACAATCACATTTAAAATAAAAAAAGCTAACTCTTTTTATTAAGAATTAGCTTATATCTTTTAAGCGGTAGAAGGGAGTCGAACCCTCGTCTCCAGCTTGGAAGGCTGGGGTAATGAGCCGTTATACGACTACCGCAAGTGACAGTAATATATAAAATAGCAGAAAATTTGTCAATAGAATATGGAAAAACAAAAAATAAAATTGTGCTAATAAAAAATAGATGATATAATGAGCGATATTTTTAAGTAACCTCAGGAGGATACTTTTATGAATAACTTTTTTAAGTTACAGGAAAGAGGCACTACAGTTGGAAAAGAAATTGTAGCAGGCCTTACAACATTCCTAGCAATGTCTTACATCCTAGCTGTCAACCCAGGCATGTTGTCTCAGTGTGGAAACGGAATGACATTCGGCGTTGTATTCACAGGCACAGCTATTGCTTCTGCTATTGCAACTTTAGTAATGGCATTCACAGCAAACCTTCCAGTAGCCCTTGCACCAGGAATGGGACTTAACGCATTCTTCACTTACACTGTTGTAATGGGAATGGGCTGCTCTTGGCAGACAGCATTAACAGCTGTTCTTCTTGAAGGTATTCTTTTCATAGTGCTTTCACTTGTTGGAGTTCGCGAGGCAATAATTAACTCAATTCCTGCAAACTTAAAAAAAGCAGTCGCAGTTGGAATTGGTCTTTTCATTACATTGATTGGACTTTCTGATGGCGGAGTTGTTTCTGGAGAAACAGGCACAATCATTGGATTTGTTGACTTCAGCAATAAAACAGCCCTTGTTGCAATAATTGGTCTTATTATTACAGTTGCACTTTATGTTCTTAAAGTGCCAGGCGCAATTCTAATCGGCATTGTGGCAACAACAATTGTTGGTATTCCATTTGGAGTAACAAAACTTACTGCTAGCGGATGGAAACCATTCTCATTGCCAGAAGCACCACTTTTCTGCAAATTTGACTTCAGCAATATATTTACGTTGAAGTTCTTTACAATATTCTTCACATTCTTGTTTGTAGATATGTTTGATACAGTTGGAACACTTATGGGAGTTGCAACTCAGGCAAACCTTACAGACAAAGACGGAAACATTCCACACGTAAAGCAGGCTCTTCTTTCTGATGCTATTGGTACAGTTGCAGGCGCATGTCTTGGCACTTCAACAGTAACAAGCTATGTAGAAAGCTCATCAGGCGTTGCTGCTGGTGGACGCACAGGACTTTCTTCTGTAGTAACAGGCATTATGTTCCTTCTTGCTTTGTTCTTAAGCCCATTGTTCGCTCTAGTTCCAAGCGCTGCTACAGCTCCAGCTTTGATTTTCGTAGGATTCTTGATGATGAAAGCTGTTACAGACATTGATTTCAAAGATGCAACAGAAGGCATTCCTGCATTCATTACAATCATGGTTATGCCATTTTCGTACAGCATTGCAAACGGAATCAGCTGGGGAATTATCTCTTACGTTCTTTGCAAAATCTGCGGAAAAAAAATAAAGGATATTCCAGTTGTAACATGGATTTTAGCAGTTGTCTTTATCTTCAAGATTGTTCTAGACGCAGTAATGTGATCTGAATATGGAAGAAGAAAAAGAGAGCTATAAACGACCGACATGGGATGAATATTTCATGGAAATCTGCCGCACTGTTGCCAAAAGGGCCACTTGCGACAGAGGACGTTCGGGCTGTGTAATAGCAAGGGACAATCAAATACTTGTAACCGGCTATGTAGGCTCTCCTACAGGGCTTCCTCATTGTGACGAAGTAGGCCACCTTATGAGGAAGGTTCTGCATGGAGATGGCACTATAACACAGCACTGTGTCCGTACAGTACATGCCGAGCAGAATGCAATTTGCCAGGCTGCCAAGAGGGGCATTTCAATAGACGGCGCAACTGTCTACTGCAAAATGACACCTTGCCGCACATGCGCAATGCTTATTATAAACTGCGGAATAAAAAGAGTGGTTTGTGAAATGCACTACCATGACGAAAGCGACAGCTTAGAAATGTTCAAGCAGGCCGGCATAAAGATTGAGCATTTGGAAGACCAAGTGCAAACTTACGCTAATATGTAATAAGTTGAAAAATACATCCATGTATTTTTCAACTTTGCTAGAATTGCAGTGCAATTCTAGCAAGAACAACGCGCCTCCCTGCGCTTACCCTTTAGTCCTCAAGAAATACATCCATGTATTTTTCTTAATCGTTAGAATTGCATGGCAATTCTAACCAAAACAACGCACATCGTGTGCTTACATTGGAACGCTCAAGAAATACATCCATGTATTTTTCAACTTTGCTAGAATTGCAGTGCAATTCTAGCAAGAACAACGCGCCTCCCTGCGCTTGCATGTATAATAAAAATAAGCCTGCGATGTTTGACGACTAAATCAACAACCGCAGGCTTTTCTTTTATAAAATCAAAACAAAATCAAAGTGTGTTCATAAGAAATTGCTTGAACGAATCGTAGTCCTTTTCCATTGCAATTGCGTGCTCTGGCAGGGACATAACCTTCTCAAGTCTGTCTGGCATTGCAGGCTCCCTTCCAATTGCCTTTTCTACAGTTGCGCCAAATTTTGCAGGGTGAGCTGTTTCAAGCACAATTCCAACAGCGTTGTTGTCAGTAACTTTTTCTGCCCATGAAGGAATGTTTGCTGTAAGGCCAGGCTTGTTGATGTCTCCTGAAGAAAGCCCTCCCATAAGTTTCTTCATTTCTCCATGCCTAATGTCGTCCCATGCCTTCCATGCAACAGAGCCGTGAGGGTCAATTATATAGCCAGTCTTTGTGTGGCAGTCCCTTATAGCTTGAATTGTGCCGTTGTCATCTGTCCAGTAAGAAGCAAAAAGAGAGCGTATTTGCTCAAGTGTGTACATGTAGCCGATTCTTTCATAGTTGCTAGGTGAGCCTACATCCATTGCGTTGCTCAATGTCTGAACAGAAGGGCGTGTCTTGTATTCGCCTGTCGCAATCCAGTCTGGAACTGTGTGGTTAGCATTTGTTGCAGCCACAAAGCCTGTGATTGGTGCCCCCATTTCGTAAGCAATAAGGCCGCTTGTAAGGTTGCCAAAGTTTCCGCTTGGAACAACAGCGATTATTGCGGGATTATCTAATTTTGAATCATGAGGTGTCCTGTTTTTAACAACAAGTGAAGAATACATATAGTAAAAGCTCTGTGGAAGAAGGCGTGAAATGTTGATTGAGTTGGCAGAAGAAAGCCTAAATTTCTTACGAAGATCAGCGTCTGTAAACGCAGTCTTTACAAGCTTCTGGCAGTCGTCAAAAGTGCCGTTTACTTTTAAAGCGCGAACATTTCCGTCGAATGTAGAAAGCTGCTTCTCCTGAAGAGGACTTATTTTTCCATCTGGATAAAGTATTGTCACATCAAGGCCCGGCACATTGTGGAAGGCGCTTCCAACAGCACTTCCTGTGTCTCCGCTAGTCGCAACTAAAATATGAAGCTCGTCTTTTTCACCGCGGTTAAAGTAAGACATTACGCGTGCCATGAACCTGGCGCCAAAATCCTTGAACGCGCAAGTAGGCCCGTGGAAAAGTTCAAGCACATAAGTTACAGGGTCAATTGGAACAATCTGAGCTGTAAAAGGATACGCGTCTTGAATTATAGATTCCAAATCAGCGTCAGGTATTTCTCCCTTGACATAAGGCTTTGCCATTTCATAAGCAATTTCCCTAAATGAAGGTTCCGGAGTTCTGTTTATAAAAGATGAATCAATTTTAGGAAATGAAGTTGGAATATAAAGACCGCCTGTTTCAGCGTTCATACCGTTCATTACGGCTGTTTTAAAATCAACATTAACTTTCTTACTGCGTGTGTCTGTGTAAACCATAATTGAAATCCTTACTTTATTTTATTGGCTATTTTAAAATAGCAATTTTTATTATATCAGCATTTAAGAAATATAACAAGAAAAATTAACAACACAAGCAACGAACTCTAATTGTAATAAATACAAAAGAGTGTATAATCGAATTCATGAGTGAATGTTCATCAATTACAGTTCTTACAAAATGGCTAGACCAGTATTTAAACTTTGAAAGGCTTCCACAGAAAAATATATTCTGGCTCGACACAATGCAATACTTGTGCAAACGATTTAATCATCCGGAATATTTTTGTCCGTCGTTCCATGTTGCAGGCTCTAAAGGAAAAGGCTCCATCTCAAAAATGATAGCGTGCATATTGGAAAGGGCAGGCTATAAAACAGGACTTTATTCGTCCCCTCACATTCTTGAATTTTCAGAAAGAATAGAAAACGCCAAAACTAAACTTCCAGAAAAAGTGTATGAGGAATCTGTAAAGGAAATTATGGCAGGTGTTCAGTCAATCATTCCAGAAGACTTGCCTCTTCAACGTCCTGTAACTTGGTTTGAGCTAGTGACACTTTACGCAATGCTCTGCTTTAGAAATTACAATGCTGATTATTCAGTTTACGAAGTTGGGCTTGGTGGAAGGCTTGACGCAACAAATGTCATTACACCAAAGTGCTGCTGCATAGGCCCAATTGAACTTGAGCATACAGAATATTTGGGCGACACTGTTGAAAAAATTGCGTTTGAAAAGGGCGGAATAATTAAGCCTAGCATTCCTGTTATTATTTCAAAGCAAAAGCCTTCTGTAAAAAAAGTTTTTAAAGATATTGCCGAGCAAAGAAAAGCCCCTGTAGTTTTTATTGATGACATCTTGAAAAGTTGTGAGTATGTATATAAAAATAGACAGTTGAGCAATGTTTCTTATATTAATGAAAAACCTTTATATAATAAGGGCGAGTCAGCTTTTTATGGTAACAGAAATAAGGGTGCAGATGACAATAACTTTGTAAAAGCTAGTGAAACTTCCAAAATAGATGGTAACAGTTTTATGGGTACAGATATTGGAATGGACATAAAGCTAGAATTTTCCAAGGACACAGAATTAGGCAGAAGCTTTAAAAGGCCAATAAACGCCACCTTAAAACTTCTTGGTGAATTTCAAATGTACAACGCGGCGGTGGCGTGCCTTGCTGTAAAAACAGTTTTTCCTAACCTTGACGAATCAATTATAGAGCATGGGCTTTCTGACGCAAAGCTTCCGGGCAGGTTCGAAATTGTATCGCCTGTAGAAAACTACCCTAATATTCCAGAGCTTATTTTAGACGGGGCGCATACAGTGAACAGTGTAAACTTCACAATGCAGACATTCACAAAGCTGTATGAAAATCCAGAAATTGTCAGGGCTTCAAGGGCGCATCTTCTTTTTGCATGTGCCGCTGACAAGGACTTTGAGGACATATCTGCGTTCTTTGAAAATAAGTTTGATGATGTAATGCTTACTCGTCCAGGAGAAACAAAAGCCAGCAACATGGAGCGTCTTGAAAAAGCGTTTGAAAGCAAGGACATAAAGCATGAAACATGCAGCGACTATGTTCGCGCAATAGAAATGGCATTAGAAAAAGCAAATGAAGGACACGCGCCTCTTTTAGTGACAGGCTCCTTCTATCTTGTTGCCGAAGTCAAGAAATTTCTTCTTGGAAAAAAATGCTGCTGTTAAATATAGTGTATATTTTAAATTAAAATTATGCCGTAGCAATGTATTATTTTACAAACACCCGCGGCACTCTTTTTGTAATTGCCGATGTTATTTCGTATGAGATTGTGCCTGTTTTTTTTGCAATGTCAGCCGCTGTCTGTAGCGCGCCATCTTCTTTTGCTCCAAAGATAACTGCCTTGTCCCATCTTTTAACATCGGTGTCCTTGCCTAAGTCAACCATGCACTGGTCCATGCAGATTCTTCCGCAGATAGGGTAGCTCTTGCCGTTTATTGCGACCTCTATTTTTGAAGTTGAAAATCTTCTGAACAAGCCGTCGGCATATCCTATTGTAAGAACGGCAATGTTTGTGTCAGTTTTTGCCTTCCAAGTTCTGCCATACCCAATGCTTTTTCCTTTTGGAAATTTTCTTATTGCAGTGACTTCTGTCTCAAGCGTCATCACGGGCTTTAAATCTATTGGAGTGCCTTTCTTTTCAAAATACTCTTTTGTCAGCTGGTCAGGGTAGTATCCATATAAAATAATTCCAGGGCGAACCATGTCCATCTGATATTCCGGCAAGTCAAGAGTTGCGGCGCTGTTTGCACAATGGCATATTCCAGGGTCAATTTTTCCATCGTCTTTTACAGCATTAATTGCCTTCATGAAATATTCATGTTGATGAGCTGTATATTTTCTGTTTTTAGATTCAACACTGTCGCTTACCGCAAAATGAGTCTGCATTCCGCCAAGTGTTAAATTTTCAGTTGAATTGATGAACTTTGCAAGCTCTAGCGCCTGCTCGTAATGACAGCCTATTCTTCCCATTCCAGAATCAACTGCAAGGTGTACTGGATATTTTTTAGACTTGTCTTTTCTGTTAGAAGCAGCCATGTCAAAAAGTGAGATATACTCCTTGTCAAAAACAAGCGGGGTGATTTCATTTTCCACAGCGGCTGGAACTTCTTCAGGGCAGCAAAGGCTTAGAAGAAGTATGTTCGCTTTAATTCCAGCGTTTCTTAGTTCAACGCCTTCATCAACTGTTGCTACCGCCATGAATTCTACACCGCATTCCTCTGCGGCTTTTGCACATTCAACGGCACCGTGGCCGTAAGCGTCCGCTTTTACCGCAACACACATTTTCGTTGCGGGCTTAATGAATTTTCTTATATTTATAATATTGCTCTTGAGGTTGTCAAGATGGATAATAGCTTTTGTACATCTCATAATGTTCTACATTGTAGGCAAAAAATAAATTTATGCAATTGCTATGTTGGGAATTTTATGTTACTATTAAGAATAACATTTACGGCGGTCTATAAAAATTAGTTTTCAAAATGCCGCCTAGCATTTACACGAGGAAAAATATGTCAGAAGAAATTGATTATGAATCAAACAAGACTTTTCAAACAGCAGTAGAGACTAGTAAAAAAATAGAAGAGGATATTGTAAAAAATCCTAAGAAATACCGTGTCCTTACTGGCGACAGGCCAACAGGCAGGCTTCATATAGGCCATTACTTTGGCTCTTTGCAGAACAGGGTGCGCCTTTCTAAGCTTGGCGTGCCAACAATGATTCTTATTGCGGACTACCAGGTTCTTACTGACCACGACGCGTACCAGGAAATCTCGCAGAACACAAAGCAGCTTGTAATTGATTATTTGGCTGCGGGAATTGAGCCAGGCAAAGACGTTATAATTTACCCGCACAGCTATGTTCCAGAATGCAATCAGCTTATGATTCCTTTCTTGACTTTAGTCAGCAACTCTGAGCTTTCTAGAAACCCAACTGTAAAAGAGGAGATACTAAGCGCAGGGCTTACAAAAGTTAACGCTGGAATGTACACATATCCAGTTCATCAGGCTTGCGACATTCTTTTCTGCAAGGGCAATGTTGTTCCTGTTGGAAAAGACCAGCTTCCTCATCTTGAGCTTACACGCACAATCGCGCGTCGGTTCAATGAGAAATTCTGCGTGAACGACCCGGCTGTTTTTCCAGAGCCGCAGGCGCTTCTTTCAAAGACACCAAGCATCTTGGGACTTGACGGCAGCCAGAAGATGAGCAAGTCTCGTGGAAACGCAATTATGCTTTCTGCCACAGAAGATGAAACAGCAAAGCTTATTAAAAAAGCAAAGACAGATTCAGAGCGCCACATTTCATACGACCCAGTTAACAGGCCGGAAGTAGCAAACCTTCTAATGTTGATTTCGCTCTGCACAAAAGATGACCCTTCCGCAATCGCAGACAGGATTGGTGACGGCGGCAGCGGGCTTTTGAAGAGCACATTGACAGAAGCTTTGAATGAAGAGCTTAGGCCTTTGCGCGCAAAAAGGGCGGAGCTTGAAAAGAACCCAGAGTACATTAGAAAAGTACTTCTTGATGGAGCAGAACGTGCGCGTGAAATTGGAATCAAGACACTCAACGAAGTGCGTCATGTTATGAACATGGAAATATAAGTTCAAAAATACATCCATGTATTTTTGAACTTTGCACGAATTATTTATGAATAATTCGTGCCAGAACAGCGCGCGTCCTTGCGCTTGCATATATTCCAAGAAAGAAAAAAAACCTGCATTTTTGAACTTTGCACGAATTATCTTCCGCTATATTTTTCAGTAAAAATATTCTTCGCCAAAGAAAGAAGCTTTTCCTTGTCGTTCATCTCTGGCGAATCAATCACTGTGTCAAAAAGCTCCTTCAAAATGCAGCCAAGCACTTTACCAGAAGGAATGCCTTCGCCCATCAAGTCGTTGCCGTTCACTTTTAAATCCTTCAGTGAAAGCGCGCATTTGTCTTTTGACAGCTTGTCTATTCTTTTTCGAAGCTCGTTCAAGTTGCAAACAGCGGGGCTTCCTTGAACAACAGGAACTCTGTGCATTCCGTAAATATCAGCAAGCCTTACCGCAATAAGATTGTCCAAATTTTCAAGCCCAATTCTAATTACAAAACGTTTTACCGCTGCGTCAGACCACACGCTTTCATAATAAAACATATGCTCCTTTACAAGATGCGTTACAGAATCAACAACAGTGTTAGGGAACTTAAGCCTTGTAAGAACTGCTTTTGTAATTGCAGCCCCTGTGCTTTCATGGCCGTGAAAATGAATTATATTGTCAAAACCAGCAGGGCTTTTTGCGTCAGCGGCCTTTTCTATTGTCATAGAAGCAGGTTTGCCAATGTCGTGGAACAAAGCCGCAAGCCTTACTAAAAGAAGGTTAGAATCACTTGTATGCTCTCCATAAACATTTGCTCCGTCGCACGCGTAAAAAAGATGGTCAGCAACGTCAAATTCGTGGAAGCCCCTAATGTCAGCCTGCACACATCCACGGCACTTCTTGAACTCTGGAATAAAAATATAAAGAATGCCAGTCTGCTCCAAAAGCTTTAAACTAACGGACGGTCGTTCGGTAAGAAGCATTTTTGAAAATTCATCACGGAATCTTTCAACAGAAATGCCCGAAACCTTCTGCAAAACAGTCTTGTCAGACAAACTAACTAACGTTTGTTCGTCAATTTTAAAGCCAAGCTGCCCTGCAAAACGAATACATCTGACCGGTCGTAAGCCGTCTTCGTCAAAACGAGCAAGCGGACTACCTACCGTTCGTATGTTTTTTTCAAGAATATGATTCTGCCCGCCGTAAGGGTCAATAAGCTTTCCTGTAGACAAATCAGCTGCAATTGCGTTCATTGTAAAGTCCCGCCGTGACAAGTCGTCTTCAATAGTCGCCGCGTAAACCACACTGTCAGGGTGCCTTCCGTCGGAATAGCCAACATCAGTTCTAAATGTAGTTGTCTCAATTTCATGCCCAAAAATGTGAATTGTAACAGTTCCGTGAGCAATGCCTGTGGGAATAACTTTTTTAAAAATAGACATCACTTGCTGTGGTGTAGCGTTTGTTGCCAAGTCCCAGTCGTGACCTTTCTTGCCTAAAATCATATCGCGTACAGCGCCGCCAACAAGGTAGGCTTTATATCCATGTGAGGAAAATATTTCATCAACTTTTTTAAGTTCTTCGGGAATTTTTATAGATGTCATGATATAATCACTTTACATTAAAGGGGCAAAATATTCTATGCAGATTGTGATTTTTACAGGCGGGCTTTCTCCAAAGCCAGAGGACACAGAAAATTATTTCAATTCAAAAAAAATAGATTTTGTAATAGCGGCAGATTCAGGCATTGATACTTTAAAGATATTCAACGATTTCTACGAAGAAAAATTCCAGCCTAACTTTATCTTAGGCGACATGGACAGCATTGAGGACAAGTCTCTTCTTGCAAAATATCCAAATGCAAGTGTTGAGGAATTTCCACGCGACAAGGACTACACAGACACGGAGCTTGCGCTTGTAAAAGCAAAAGACATTTCATCTGATTATAAAAATGAAAAAATCAGTGTCACTTTAATTGGAGGAGCAGGCGGCAGAATAGACCACCTTCTTGGAATATACGACACGTTCAGCACAAAGTTCCATGCCGATGTTTGGCTTTATGAAAAGCAGGCGCTCTATTTTATAAAGAAAAATGATTCTATAAAAATCAAAAACTTGAATGAAAAAGACAATGTTTCAATTTCTAGAATTAACGGAAAACGAAAAGGCGGCTCGTTAAAATCAAAAGGACTTGAGTGGGAGTGCAAGCTGTTTAGAAAAGAAGGAATGCCTAGCATAAGCAATAGAATTTCTTACAAATGTCTTAGTAAAAAGGAGCCTGTTGAAATAAATGTAAAAAGTGGAAGCTTTATGATTATTGTTCCAATAGCTTCATCTGTTGAAATTACAAGCCGGAAGAAAGAAAAGTAATTGAGCGTAGAAGAAACAAAAGCGCAATTGAAATAATCGTTATAAAAATAAATATGATTAAAAAAATAAAATAAAATTTTTGTTTTGAAATTATAAAATAAACAATTGATTCAATAGTCAATGCAAAAGAAAACATTGCTAAGGCTATGGAAACTGCGGAGCTAAGGATTAAAATAAAATGCTGTGTGGAGTCAAGAAACTGCTGAAAATTTCCAGCTCCGTAGAAAAGCAGCAGAACAAGAAGAATTAAAAATAAAAAAATACACGATCTTAATGTCAGTTGAAATAGAAAATATCTTTCATGAGTTTTTTTTATATGACTTTCGTTATTGTCTTTCATTGAAAATATATCAACCTTAATTTTTATTGGCATCTCTAAAAGCTGAAGTTCTTAAAGTGCTTGAACCTGTTTATATTTAAAGAGTATACTACAAACTTAGATAATTTTCGACAGGTGGAATATGAAAAAAGGTAGATTTTTTGCAAATATTATAGTTTTAATTATTGTAGCTACGGCTGTTTTTTTTATAGGATGGATGCAGTTTCATGTAAAGCCAGGCAACTGTGGCGTGCTTGTTTCTAAGACAAGCGGCGTTTATGAAAAGCCAATAGTACAGGGTGATTTCACTTGGAAATGGGAAAAGCTTCTTCCAACAAACGCTGACCTCCGAGTGTTCAAAATGGAGCCATATTCAT
>JBAXYY010000071.1:0-13881 GCA_041670585.1 Treponema sp.
AGGACAAGTCTCTTAATGATTTTGGAGCTAAAGAAGAAGAGCTTTTTCTTACAGTAACTCACGCGCTATTTAGTATGGCACAAAAACTTTCGCTAAGCGGAGACATGCTTTACATGGACAAAATAATTTCTGCGGAAAAACAAATGGAATTGCTCACTGAGATTTTATTAAAATCTTTAAAAAAATAATTTATTCTTTATAGGAGAAAATAAGATGACATCGTTAACAAAAAAGAAAACTTGGCTTTTTGCAATTGGACAATTTGGATGGGCTTTGCTTTCTGGCTTAATCGGAAGCTGGCTTGTTTATTTTTATCAACCAGATGACGCTTCAATTGCGGCAGGACAAACTGTTTTTATTCCACAAGGACGTGTGATTTTTGGCGTGCTTACAATCATTGGAATTATTACAGCGGCTGGTAGAATTTTTGACGCAATAACAGATCCGCTTGTTGCTTCAATGTCTGACAAATGCAAATCTCCTTTAGGAAGACGAATGCCATTTTTAAAATGGAGCGCTTTGCCTTTTGCAGTTGTAACAGTTTTAGTTTTCTGTGCGCCTGTTAATCACACAAGCGTATTGAATGCAATTTGGCTTGCAGTAATGATTTTGCTTTACTATTTTTCTATCACATTGTACTGCACACCATTCACTGCACTTTATTCTGAAATCACACATACAGAAGAAGAACGTATGCTTGCTTCAACAGCAATTTCTTTGACATTTATTGCAGGCACTGCTGTGGCATATTGCGCACCAACAATTTGGAACGCTTTAACACCGGCACTTGGAAGAGTTGCAGCAATGAGAACAGCATTTGTTATTCTTGCGGCAATTTCACTTGTGTGCATGTACTTTCCTGTTGTTTCAATTAAAGAAAAAGATTATGTAGATTCCGTTCCTGTCACTACAAATATGTTTGAGTCGCTTGGAAAAACTTTTAAAAATAAAAACTTTAGAATATTCGTTGGCTCTGATATTTTTTATTGGATTGGATTAACAATGTTCCAGACAGGGCTTTCCTTCTTTGTAACATCTTTGCTTAAGTTGCCTGAGTCTTATTTTATGCCAATGTTTGTTGGAATGACAGCTCTTTCTTTGGTGTTCTACATTCCAATCAATATGCTTACAAAAAAATTTGGCAAAAAGAAAATGGTTGTGCTTGCTTTTATTTTATTCACAGTACTGTTTACTTTTACAGCTTGCACAGGACCGCAGCTTTTTATTTCTACAAAAGTTCAGGCTGTAATAATGGTTGTTCTTGCTTCTTTTCCAATGGCTATATTTGGAATCTTGCCACAAGCAATGGTTGCTGACTGCGCAGAAGACGACACAAAGAAAACTGGTGAAAGCAGACAAGGAATGTTTTTTGCTGCGCGCACATTCTGCTTTAAACTTGGACAAAGTGTTGCAATGCTTTTGTTTACTTCACTTGCTACAATTGGAGCAAACTCTGGTTCAGCGGGGTCAGAAACTGGGTACCGAATTGTCGCAATTGTTTCTGCCTGCTTGTGCTTAACTGGCGGAATTGTGCTTGTGTTTTATAAGGATAGAAGATAAAAAATACATCCATGTATTTTTTATCTTGGTGAGAATTGCTTTAGCAATTCTCACTGTAATTAGAACGCACATCCTGTGATTACTTATTAAAAAAAACTATGGCTGTAAATAACAGTGATTTCTGTCATTCCGACCGAAGCGGAGGAATCTGTTTTATAAAAAGTGCCTATTTTTATAAGAGACAGCCCAGAAACTTCGTTCCTCGCAATGACACGTTTTACATATCACTTAATTTACTAACATAGCGTTGTTTTATCAAAACTTATTTTTCAAATTATTCATCTTCTACTATCACAAGATTATCAATTACAAAATCTTTCATGTTATGAGCGCCTATCTTTAAAGAAATTTTTCCGTTCTGAAAAACATTCTTTACTCTGCCCTTCGCATGAACAATAAGATTTGGTTCTGTAACTGACTGCTTTATCCAACCGTACTGATTTAAATCATCATAATAACCTTGAGCAAAAACATATCCATCTTCACCTGGTTGCTTCAAAGCTTTAACATCAAACTCAACAATATATTCTCGCCAGCCAACCATGCCAAACTGCTCTTTGTCAGTGATTGTTGCCGTTATGTCAGCCATACCTTCTGTCTCATAATCTGTTGTAACTAGAAGAGAGCCTTTATCAATTGCATCTTTTCCTTTTGCAAAAGAAAGTTTTACTTTTGAATTATTGTCCGGATTATAAAGAGGGAACGCTTTTAAATCTTTCTCTTTATTAAAGTTTTCATTTTGTGTTTTAAAATTCAATCTAACAATTTTATCCATTGGAACATTTGCGTCTTGAACAAGTGCCTGTGCTTTTGGCTGCCACTTTTCAATTGCAGTTGATGGAGAATTACCGGTCCAAACAATTTCTCCTAAGAAGCTGCTTAAAATTGTAGAAATAGAATTTGCTGTTCTATTTGGATACCATGGATTCTTTGAAACAACAGCAGTCAAATCATTTATTTCAGATGGATTTGATTCAACTAAAGACTCATCATATTTATGCCATTCCTCCAAACAAATTTCTATAAATTTTCCAGCGTAAGTTGGATTCTTAGAGCCGTTGCCAATTCCATAACCATCACATTCAAAAAGATATTTATCTTTATTTCCAGAAGGGCCTGTTGGTAAAGGAACAAAACCTATTTCATCATCAGTGTCATTTACAATTTGCTGAGCAAAATATTCACGTTCCATGTACATTGCAACAGTTCTGCTCTGAATACCAGTTGCCGCAATGCTGCTGTCTTGCTGATACCAGCCTTCTTTTTTTGCCTGTTCAAGAAATGTAAGCGCTTCAACTAAACGAGGGTCGTTAAAATTAAGAGTGGCATTGCCTTTGTCATCAATTTTTGTAAGCGTTGTGCCGTTCATATAAATAAAGCCTTCTGTATACCAGTTGCCAAAACCCCAGCGGTCAATTGCTCCACTACCAGTTGTGTCTTTTGTAAGCTTACGTGCAAGCTCCGCAAAATGACTCCAGTCCCACTTGCCTGCTTTCCAAAGCGCATAAGGTTGTTCTGATTCTTTAATGCCTTCTTCTTCCATTAAACTTTTGTTGTAATGAATGCACCAGTAATGATTTGAAGATTGATTTGAAAGAATATAATAATGTCCATTGTATTTGTAGCAATTTTCTTCAGCATACTTGTTAACGTACTTGTAATTCATGTTAACATAATTTTCCAACGGTTGAAGATAGCCTTTTGTATAGCAAAGTGGAAATGAAGAGTCGCCTGCAAAAATTACATCAATTGGTTCGCCGACCGCCATGTAAGATAAAACTTTTGTCTGCCAGTCGCCCCAGTCTGCAATTACAAATTTTACTTTGCCACCAACTTCTTTTTCATAACGATTTTTAGCCTTTACCATAACATCGTTTTTGTTTCTTGGATTTACAGCCGGCCTAAAAACAGTTATGTCTGGACTTTCCGCCGCAAAAGAACAAGCAACTGTTATTGCAAAAATAAAAGTCGCAATTAATTTTTTCATATCTAAACCTCCTAATGGTTATAATTTAAAATTATAACATAGAAGATTTATAACGCAATTGATATTTTTTTTAATTAAATTTTTTCACTATTTTATTTAAACATTTTTATTTTTTATAAAACAATTCACATTCAAAGCAAGTATTTTCCGACTGTTTTCCTACAACCGTAATTTTTTTGTTTTCATCATCAAATGAAGCAAACAGCTCTAGAGAAATTCCAAGCATTGCCTCTTTTGAAAAGTTAATGCGGAAGTCAGTAAATTCTTTTTGCTGATATTCTTTTGGAAGAACATCTATTGCAAAATCAGCGTAACGGGAATTGTTTGTGTGACCGTTGCCGTCAATGTCACTGTAGTGAATTACACGCTCGCCTATTTTTTTCATTTCAGAAGGTATGGCAATTTTTCCAGGCTCCATGCAGTCATGCCCGTCTTGCCGTGAGGTTTCTGGACGTAAAGTAAAATCTTTTGTTCTCATTATTTTGCGTTCTTTAGGATTAACTAAAAGCCATGCGCCGTAGCCGCTAACAAGTTTTTCTCCAGACTCAGAGAGTATTTGATAATTTCTCATAAGCTGTAAAGGCTGAGGTTTTTCTTCCCAAGTTTTAATTAGAATTTTCTCTTCATCTTTTGGTATACGATGGATTCTAAAAGCAATTCTAGAAACTAATATTGCAACATTGTGATCTGCTAAAAATTTCCATGACATTCCTCTTTGATGATAATCTTCAACTGCGTAATCTGTTGTAAGTTTTAATATTTCAGAAAGAGTAAGATTATGGTTCATATCGCATTCACAAAAATAAATTTTCATCTCACTGTTAAAAGTTAAATCGTCATCGTGCCACTGTTTGTATGTTGTCATTTAATTCTCCAGTTTTTGTTTTATTACAGAATAACGATTGAACTATTTATATTCAAGAGTTTGTAAATTATACACAACAATGATTTAACTAACTCCAGCACACGGTATTTTACAAGAAGCATAGTCACTCAACGGAGCGTTTGTAGTAAAAGAAAAAATCATTCTATATACTTTACACATCAACAAAGGAGAAAACTATGGACAGCAGAAAAGTTGGAGCTTTAATAAAATCACTTAGAGTGGGACATGGCATGACCCAGTTGCAATTAGCGGAAAAATTAAATGTAACAGACAGGGCCGTCTCTAAATGGGAGCGTGGCGAAGGCTGCCCAGACATAACTCTGATTTCAAAAATATCACATGTACTTGGAGCAAGCGCAGAAAGTTTGCTCAACGGAAGCATTGATGAAAATAAAGCTGATGGAGGAAATATGAAAAGAGTAAAGTTTTACGTGTGCCCTAATTGTGGAAACGTAATTACTTCTACAGGTGATGCAGAAATTAGCTGCTGTGGAAAAAAATTGCAGTCACTTGAAGCAAATCAAATTGACGAAGCGCATAAGCTAAATGTCACTTACAGCGATGATGAAATGTACATAACTTTTACACATGAGATGTCTAAGGAACATTTTATTTCATTTATTGCTTACGTTGCATTGGATAAAGTTTTTGTGCAACGGCTCTACCCAGAGCAAAGTCAAGAGATTCTTCTTCCAAAAATGCATGGTGGAAAATTTTATATTTACTGCAACAAGCACGGAATGTTTGTACAAGAGTAATATTGTTTTAAAAATTATAAACAGGTTTTGTTTTCTAAGACCTGTTTTTTATTTAAACTCACGTGTTATATTTTTAAGCCACTTTCCTGATTTATAATGATAAACCACAAACGCCATCTTTTCCCATTCGTCTAAATACAAAACAAGGTAAACTATAACTGGTGGAAATTTAAAAACAAATGCACATAAAAGTCCAAGAGGAACAGAAACAGCCCACATGATTATTGTGTCGCAAATAAAGCCGAACTTAGAATCTCCGCCCGCCCTAAACACACCACAAATTATAACAGTGTTTATTGAAGCACCAATTACAGAAAAGCAATTTATATATAGAAGAGGATTTAAATAATTAGCAGCAGTTGGAGTAAGAGCCGCAATTTTAGGGAGCAAAGGTTTTAAGCAGAACATTAAAACTGCCCCTGCTATTCCAGAAGCAATTGTACTTTTAATAAGTCTAGAAGAATCTCTTTTAGCTTTATCTAAATCATTTGAGCCAATCTCTTTTCCAATAAGAATTGCTCCACCGTAAGACATGCCAAAACATAGAACAGTAGCAAGATTTCTTATTACATTCACAACAGAATTTGCCGCAACTATATCTGAACCAAGATGACCTAGAATAACAGCGTACATTGCAAAAGCCGCGCCCCATACAAATTCATTTCCCAAGGCAGGCAGAGAATAGTGGAAGAAATCTTTTAGCAAGACTTTATTCTTTCTAAACATTGTGCCAAAACTAAGCTTTACTTCTTTTATTCTTGATGACGCAAATAAACAAATTATCATTTCAGCAAATCTAGAAATTGATGTGGCGAGCGCAACTCCTTTTATTCCAGACTTTGGTACACCAAATAAACCAAAAATAAAAACTGCATTTAAAAAAATATTAAGTGAAAGAGCCACAATCGTAACAACAGAAACTATTTTTACATGTTCAATGCTTTTCAACGAAGCCTGATATGCCTGAGAAATTGCAAGCATAAAATAAGACACTCCAACAATTTGCAAATACTGCCCACCTGTTTCTATGAGCTCTGTATCATTTGTAAAAATCAACATTAGAAATTTTGGAAACAGAATTGCCGCTAAAGAAAAAATCAAACCAACAGAGCATGCAAGTTTTAATGTTATTCCAAAAATTGTTTCAATAGAATAAGTGTCCTTCTTGCCCCAGTACTGAGAAGAAAGCATTATAAGGCCAGAAGAAAGCCCTGTAAAAAACAAGAACAAAACAAACTGAACATAACTTGCCAAAGAAGCCGCCGCAATTGCAGTTTGACCAACATATCCAAGCATAATAACATCTGCGGAGCTAACTGCCGCAGAAAAAAGATTCTGCAATGCAATAGGGCCCACAATTGTAAACAAAGATTTATAAAATGATTTTGCTTCAGGTTGAATTGATCTTGCTTTAATATTTATCACAGTGCAAATATAACAGATAAAAAAATACTTGCAAAGTGGTGGTTGGAATAACAGAGCGATGATTGTATTGACTGGGCGGCGGTCGAAATGACAGACTGTTTTGCTTAAATAACAAAATAACTTTCTTCTATAATTAAAACCCATTTTCTGCTACACTACACACATGATTGAATCAAATGACAGAAGTAAATTTCTACCCACAACAAGAGCCGACATGGAAGCGCGCGGTTGGAACGAGTGCGATTTTGTTTTTGTTTCCGGCGACTGTTACGTTGACCATCCGTCTTTTGCCGCAGCGTTGCTTGGTAGGCTTTTAGAGTCTCATGGATATAAAGTTTGCATTTTAGCGCAGCCTGATTTTAACAAGGTCGAGTCTTTTCAAATATTCGGTAGACCAAGGTTGGGATTTTTAGTAAGCGCTGGTGCAATGGATTCAATGGTTTCTAACTACACTGCAAACAACAAGCCACGTTCAGATGACGCTTATGCTCACGGAGGAGTCGCAGGTCACAGACCAGACAGGGCGCTTATTACTTACTGTTCAAAAATTAGACAGGCATATAAAGGTGTCGCTGTAATTATTGGTGGAATAGAAGCAAGCCTTAGAAGAATGACCCATTACGACTACTGGTCAAATAAAGTTAGGCGTTCTGTTTTGCTAGACAGCAAGGCTGACTTGCTGCTTTACGGCATGGGCGAACACAACACAATTGAAGTTGCGGACTTGTTAAATAAAGGTGTGCCTGTAAGGGAAATAAGAAATGTCCGTGGCACTTGCTGGTACACAGGAAAATCTTCTGAAGTGCCAGTTGGTGAAAATATAATCACACTGCCGTCTTACAATGAAATTTCAGAAGACACAGATGAATGTAAAAAGAAGTTCGCACAATCATTTGTAATTCAAGAAGAAAACACTGACGCAATTAACGCTTCAACTTTGGTTGAACAGGCAGACAGCAGATTTGTAATTCAAAACCCGCCGTCTTACCCGCTTACAACAGAAGAATTTGACAGCGTTATGGAGCTGCCCTACACTCGATGCTACCACCCTGACTACAACACGCCCGCAGAAAATGGAAAGACCGGAGTGCCTGCGTTGGAAGAAGTTTTGTTTTCTTTAACAAGTGTCCGCGGCTGCTTTGGCGCATGTTCTTTTTGCGCAATTACTTTTCACCAGGGGCGCACTATTCAAGAAAGGAGCCACGAGTCATTAATTAAAGAAGCCACAATGCTTACAAAACGCTCTGACTTTAAAGGCTACATTCACGATGTTGGAGGACCTACTGCAAACTTCCGCCACCCTTCTTGTGAAAAACAATTGAAGTACGGCGTGTGCAAAAACAGGCAGTGCTTAGGAACAGACCCTTGCCCTAATTTAAATGTAGACCATTCAGACTATGTAAAACTGCTACATGAGCTTAGAGAAATTCCTGGTGTAAAAAAAGTTTTCATAAGAAGCGGTATTCGTTTTGACTATCTTGTAATGGACAGCGACAAGACTTTTTTGGAAGAACTTTGCAAGTACCATATTTCAGGACAGCTAAAAGTTGCACCAGAAAATGTTAGCAACAAAGTTTTAAAGCTGATGAGAAAAAGCACGCATGAAGTTTATAAAAAATTCGCGGAAGAATATAAACAGATGAATGAAAAGCTTGGTCTTAAACAGTACATTGTTCCATACTACATTGCGTCACATCCAGGAGCTGATTTAAATGATGCAATAGAAACAGCGCTTTATTTAAAAAAGACAGGCTTTGTTCCAGACCAAATTCAGGACTTCTACCCAACCCCCGGAAGTCTTTCCACTTGCCAGTACTACACAGGGCTAGACCCGTACACAAAAGGCTCTGACGGCAATATGGAAAAGATTCACGTTGCCCGCGGTGCACACGAACGTCGCTTGCAAAGAGCGTTGCTGCAGTTCAACAAGCCAGAAAACCGTGCGCTTGTAATAGAGGCACTTGAAACTGCAGGAAGAAAAGATTTAATCAACATTCTTAGATGACTTTATTTTCTTAGAATGTTTTTTGTGCGCTACAACACAAAGGACAACAACTAAGACAATAATTAAAATCAAAATTAGAATTATAAAATAAATTATTTTTGCCGCATAAGACGGATGTGAAAATATTTTAGCAGGGCTCATGCTGCTCTCTTCTATTTTCATTTTATCACGGCTTCCTTCATAGCCAGAGATTTCTTTTGCTTGCTTTAGCCCATAAGCAATTGCGTACCATCCTTTTAGCTCACCATCTTTTGTTGGAATAATTATTTTATTTATGTCAGTAACAGGATTTCCATTCATGTCCCTTGTTGTTATGTTAACCAGTCCTTTTGTTATGTTAACAACACTTCCCATCATTTGCGCTGTATAAGAATCCAAGACTACTCTGTAAAGCTTGTCATCTTCAAGTGAAGAAAATGTTCCATCATCATTCACAATCATGCCATCAACAACTTTATTTAAAATCAGCCTGTATGGATTATATTTAAATGCCATTCTAGAAAAATACAAAAGCACAGTGTCCATCATTGGAGAAAGCGAAGCATCTAGTTCTGCGACAGACTTCAAATCTTTTCCAGTAGCCCACTCGCATACAAGCGGATATCCTGGCAACCCGTCAGCACCTGTTCCTAAAGAGAATGATTCAAAAACATCTTTTACAGTGACATCACCTTTTTTATAAATACCTCTAATACAGCCAGAAGGTATTACAACAAAATCAATTGGCTTACCATATCCAATAATGTCTGCGTTCTCTCCCTTCACTTCTAAATCTTGTGCCGCCTTTCGCATTGCATCTGCCATAACATAGCCCATGTCTGTTTGCAAAAGATTGTCTTTGTTATTTGCAAGAACTTCATTGCTTTTAAGTTCATACTTTGAAAGACATTTGCTATCAATTTCTTTACTAAAATTATTTAATTTAGCAACAACTTCTGCGTCTTGCAGAATATTTTCTGTTATAGGTAGAAGCTCATATTTTTCTAATTGCCATCTGCCATTGCTTTTTTGGGTAAGTGTTATATGTCCTAAGTTTGCAGAATAAGCCCCACATGAAACAACGTAAGTATTTCCATGAACTATTGGAGAGCTAAGAGTTGTGTGAGTATGGCCGCTAACAATTAAGTCAATTTCTGGAACTTTTTTTGCAAGATTTTCATCTTCTGATTTAGAAGATTTTTTATTTGTGCCACTATGAGAAACACAAACAATCATATCAACATTTTCTTTTGCTTTAATTTCTGTAACTATTTTTTTTGCGCTTTCTATTTGATTCGCAATTGCAACTTCACAGTTTGGCGCACAGAACAAAGCGTCGCTTCCAAATATTCCAAACACAGCTATTTTTATTTCGCCTTTCTGAACAACAGTGTAGTCTTTAGCTCCATAATCTTCCAAAGCACTTTTTACAACAAGTGCACTTTTTTTTGAATTGCTCCAGTCAGCATTGCCAAAAACTATTTGTGGAATTTTATCACCAGAATTTTTTGCAGATTCAAGCATGTCATGAAGGCCGTTTGAGCCAAAGTCAAATTCGTGGTTGCCCAAAGTTGTAACGTCAACACCAGCCATGCCCATTGTTCTTAATTCAACTGCTTCTGTTTTATAAAGCATTTGATAAAGAGTGCCCATAGAAAAATCACCCGCATCAAAAACAAAAATATCTGGATTTTTTTCACGCTCTTGTTTTATTAACGTTACAGCCCTTGCCTCTATATCCAGCTGAGAATGAACATCATGTGTGAACATAATATCAGCTGTTTTTTGCGCTGATAAAATTGACATGCTAAAGCATAAAGTGATTATTATTAAAAGTGTTTTCTTCATATCATCATTATAAACTATAAATATGATATATTGTAAAATTTAAAATAAAAAAAGGCAGCCCCATAATTGAGACTGCCTTAGAGGAGGCTTACGCTTTAACCGACCCAGCTGTAATACCAGCATAAATTTGTTTCTGGCACAACAGGAATATAATCAACGCAGGAAGCATTGTGATTATTACACCAGCACAAATTAAGTTATATTGACTGCCCAAAGGACCAGTAAAAGTATACAAAGAAATTGCCACCGTTCGTAAATTCATAGACTGCAAATAAAGGCTAGCGTTGTAATATTCGTTGTAAGTGCTAACACCTTTTAGAATCATGCAAGTAACTGTCGCAGGCTGCAAAAGCGGAAGAATAATTTTCCAATAGATTTGAAAATAATTAGCGCCGTCTATAATTGCGGACTCATCAAGTGAGACTGAAATATTTTCCATGAACTGAATGTAGATGTAAATTGAAATAACATCAGTGCCCATCATTAAAATAATGTAGCCAAGCAAATGATTTATAAGGCCAAGCTTCCCCATTAAAGAATAAACGGCAACCTGCATTGCAACAGTTGGAAGAAGTGTTGCAAAAAGAAACAAGTTGCGAATGAGCTTATTGCCAGGAAACTTAAATCTGTTAAGAACATAAGCTAGCTGTGAGCTGATTATAATTGCACCGCCCAAAACACAAACAAGAACAATTGCAGAATTTATAAACGCCGTTCCCATATCCGCCAATTTAAATGCTTCGGCAAAATTTTCAAAGCAAAATATTTTAGGGAAAGTCATTACAGAAGTTGAGCCGTATTCCTCAGCATTTTTAAAAGATGTAACAAAACAAGAAAAAAGTGGAATCACACTCCAAAATCCAAAGAATGCAAGAACAAAATATTTTAATATCAAAGAAAGTGTCTTTGAAGCTTTATAACGATTCTTCATAATTATTTTTCTCCTTATTAATCTTCTGTTCCAGATTTTCTAAACGCATACTTAAAAAATACTTTCTGTAAAATAGTAGCAATGAAAATAAGCATAAGTAAGAAAACAGCCATTGCAGAAGCAAGACCAACCTTCTGGCTAACATGCGCAATTCTATCCATGATAATAAAGTAAGTTCCAGTGCCGTTTGCGCCCTTAGTAATAACATAAGGCGGCTCGAACGCGCTCAAAGAACCTGTTATTGAAAGTATGACATTCAATGTAAGAATTGTTTTTATGCTAGGCAAAGTTATGTGGAAAAATTTCTGTGCCGAATTTGCGCCGTCAATTTCCGCGGCCTCATACATTGTTGGATCAACAGACATCATTGCGCCAATGAACAAAACCATGTTCTGTCCTAAATAACGCCATATAGAAGTGCCTACAAGACAGACGTTGTTAAGCCCCTGAGTTTTAAGCCAATAAGGAAGCTTGTCCAAAGGAAAGCCAAGCCAGCCTAACACTGTATCAAGAACAAAACCATGTGTGAAAAAGAATTTAAAAATAAAGCCAATCGCAATACCATTTATTAAGTAAGGGAAGAAAATAATTCCCTTAAAGAAATTTTCAAATCTAGTTTTCTGACTCAAATAATTTGCAAGAATTAAAGCAAGCGCTATTTGAACTAAAGAGCCTGCCATGTAATACAAACTTAATTTTAAAGCGTTAAAAATATCAGAACGGGTAAACAAATCTTTGTAGTTTTTTAAACCAACAAATTCTCTTGTTCCAACATATTTCATTTTAAAAAAACTGAATCCCATCATTTCACCAAAAGGAAAATAGGTGAATACAATTAACAAAAGTAAAGGCACAAAGCACATTAATCCAATAATGATCTTTTGCTGACCAGACGTACTTTTTAATCTTAAAAGAAATTTATTTTTTTTAGCTATAGAAGAAGGCATAAGTAATTTCTCCCGTAAAATAAGAACGGTGAACTGACCGGTTCAAAAAGAGCCGGCCAATTTTTTTTAGACTAAATCAATTCACAAAAATGTTGCTGCGGTAAATTGATTTACAAAAGTATTACTTTGTTGCAATACCTTCAGCTTCCTGAGCCTTTGTCCATTTTTCATTCCATTCATTCATAATATCATCGAATGTCATATCTTTATTTGCTGCATGTTCAATGATTGCCTGAATTTTGTCATTGCCGCCTGCGTTGATGTTAAGTTCAGATTCTGCGTTAAGGTGATTAAGAACATCTTCTTCGCCTGCAACTGCTGGATTGTCTGCAACAAACTGTACATTGTTTTCAGAGAATGATTTGTATGCTGGTGGATAATTGTTGTCATTAGCAGCAATTGGGATTCCGCCTTCGTTGTAAGCGAATCCTGATTTTTCTGTCATCCATTTTACAAACACAAGACCTGCCTTCTGATTGTCCAAAGAAGCTTTGCAGTTAACACCCCAGTTGTAGTCAGGACCTGCAGAAGCATACTGTTTTCCGTTCACTGTGATTGGGAAAGACATATATCCAATGTCATCTGGGTTAGGACCTGCGCCCTGCATCTGAGTAAATGCCCATGAGCCTAAAACCATTGTTCCAATTTCGCCACGGTTGATTTTTCCTTTTGAAGATTCCCAGTCTGTTGTTGTATAGTCGTCTTCAATCAAGCCATTGTAAGCTGCGTCATAAAGAACTTTGTAAACTGCATAAGGATGTGTTCCGTCATTGTAATTTTTAAAAGGATCTTTTGTGTGAAGAAGAACATTGTTCATGTAGTTAGCATCGCCTGTTGCAGAACCGTTGATGTATGCGTCCCAAGCGCCCATTGTCCAGCCTGCGAAATAGTTTGTGTATAATGGAATCGCGTTTGTTTTTTCTTTGATAAGTTTTAAGTCAGCAATGAATTCATCTGGTGTCTTTGGAAGTTTAGTAATTCCTGCTTCTGCGAATACTTTTTTGTTGTACAAAACACCTTGTGCGTTACCTGTTGAAGCTACACCGTAAACCTGGTCGTTGTACATCCACTGTGAAGCAAATTTTGTCTGCTTGTCCATTGTTGCAAAATCACCAAATGACAAGAAGTAAGTTGGCAAGTCTTTTTTATCAACTGCTGGAATCATCATAACATCGCCCCAGTCGCCGCCTTGAAGACGAAGAAGTGATGTATTTGCGTAGTCTGTAATTCCTTCAATATCAACTTTGATATTAGGATACATTTTGTTGAATTCTTCTAGATACTTTGCGAATGTTACTCCAGTATAATCAGGCTTAAGCATATCTGTACGATGAGTTAAAACCTTGATTGTTGCAGTAACATCAGTGTATGTTTTTCCTAATTCCACATCAGCATAAGTTGCAACTCCTGCTGAAGTTTTTGTTGCGGAGTTCTTTTTAGAACAACCTGCAAAGCTTAATGCTGTCAAAGCTGCTAAAGCAATAGACAGTACCTTTACCATTTTTTTCATAATGAAATCCTCCATTCATTGAAAGTAATTTCACTATAAATATAG
>JBAXYY010000072.1:0-13657 GCA_041670585.1 Treponema sp.
CTCACGAACAATATTTCCTTTTGCAATTCCACCAATCGAAGGGTTGCAAGACATTCTACCAATTGAATCAATTGTCTGAGTAATCAAAAGTGTTTTCAAACCCATGCGTGCAGAAGCAAGCGCAGCCTCTATTCCCGCATGACCGCCGCCAATAACAGCAACATCAAAACTATCATAAAATCCTGACATAGTAGCGCAAGTATAATGAATTCTTATGGAAATAACAATTAAATGTGAATGTTGATTTTCTTTTCTTGGAGCAACTTGATTGAAGTAACCGCCGTTACGTGGCTCCGTTGTCACTCGGTCCAAGCCTCTTTCAGAGTCTTAGACTGCTTCGCACCACTCCATGGCTGGCTAGTGTAAAAAGAATACAGCACCGCTATTTTCAATTGACGTACGCAATAATGTACATTATATTATTATTAGAGGTTACAATATGGATGCAATAAGCGCAACACAAGCACGGGCAAATCTATTCAAAATCATGTCTTTTGTAAATGAAAATTCAGAGCCTGTAACTTTTACAAACAGCAAAGGAAAAAATGCAGTTCTTATAGGTGAAGATGACTGGAACGCAATTCAAGAAACAATTTATTTAAATTCTATACCCGGCATGGTTGACTCATTAAAAAAAGGAATGAAAACTCCTTTGGACAAATGTGTTTCAGAAAAAAATGTTAAATGGTAATTCCACATGTATCAAATCGTATATGAAAAGCAGGCTGTAAAGGACATAAAAAAATTAAAGTCTGCAAAGCTAGATGTTAAAGCAAAAGAGTTGATTGAAGTTGTAAGAAAAAATCCATTTGAAAATCCGCCACCTTATGAAACTCTAGTTGGCAACCTTACTGGATTGTACTCAAGAAGAATAAATATTCAGCACAGATTTGTTTATCAAGTTTATACCGGAAAAATTACAGTTGAAAATATAAAATATGAAGGCACTGTAAAAATAATCAGAATGTGGTCACACTATGACAGTTTAAAATAATCTAGCACTTTTCATTCGCTCAAATTTTGCAATCACATTCGGTCTAATTTTACCACAAAAAAGCCGCCCCGGTTACACACCTGAGCGGCCATTTTATTTCACAAAAGAAACAACTTTAAACTTTTTCAAACTGTCCTACAAGTTCAGGGAAGTCGTAGCTCTTTTCAACAAAGTAACGAAGGTCAAAATCTTCGTGTGTTACAAGAACCAAGATTGTGGCGTGAACCGCAAGGTAGTCGGAAATTGCTTCCATAACTTTAAGACGAGTGTCAAAGTCTATGTGGGCAAAAGCTTCATCAAGCATAAGAATATCTGGCTTCTGTGTAAGAGCACGCGCAATGTCTATACGCTTCATTTCACCAGAAGAAAGTGCTTGTGGATATTCATCAAGGTTTGCTTCTGTAAGGCCAACCTTCTTCATATTCTCAATAAAATCTTCAAGTGTGCCGCCTGCGCCAGCCTTTGCTATTTGCTTAAAAGAATTCCTAATTGTAAGATCAGGGAAGAATGAAAAACGTGAATCCTGCTGAACAACAGTCATGCGGTTGCGGAAAGGTTTAAATGCCTTAGGGTCGTAGCCGCTTTCTTTTGGCTTTAATTCAACAAGGTCTTTGCCTTCCATTGTAATCTGGCCTTTTGTGCCGTCCATCAAGCGAAGAATTGCCTTTACCATGCTAGACTTGCCGCAGCCAGAAGGTCCTGTTACACCGTAAATTGTTGAACGTTCAAACTTAAGGCTTAATCCCTTAAACGCAGTGAATGTCCTTTCGCCAAATATTCCGCGTTTAAAGTAAGTCTGTGAAACATCTTTCAACTCAATTGCAGTGCCAGACGCGCCTTTTTTAGCAACAGGCTTTTCGTATCCTTCCATTTCTGGAAGAGTGTCAAGCTTATGAATGTTGCCCTGTTCAAGTTTGTAAACTTGGTCAAGGGAAAGTCTTTTTATAAAGTCCAAGTCGTGGCTTACCATTAAGAAAGTCTTCTTCTTGTCTACAAGAATTTCTTTGTTAAGGAAGTCAACAAAATGCTTACGAAGATTGCGGTCAAGGTTTACAGTTGGCTCATCAATCAAAATCAAGTTGCCCTGACGTGAAAGAAGAATCATAAGTGTAATACGCTGCATTTCTCCGCCAGAAACTTCATCTGGGTAAAGGCGTGCAAAATCTTCAAAGTTCATTGAAAAATAATCTTTGAGCCTTTGAACAATTGTTGGTCTGCATCCAGGTGCCAAAAGAGCCAAGTTCTGGTCAAGAGTAAGAGCTGGGTTCATAACCATTGCAGTTTCTGCTGGTACAAACATAAGCCCTGACTTTTCTATTTCTGTCCAAGATGCAAAGTTTGACTTTTTACCGTTAACATAAGCGTCAAAACCGTTAACCTTCATTGCGCCGTCAAATGTAAAAATCTGAGTGGAAAGAATTCCAGCAATTGATTTTAAGAACACTGACTTTCCAGTTCCAGTCGGCCCCATTATTACAGTTGAAACGCCAGCTTCAAGAGAGAAGTTGCAGTTTTTAAGGAGTTCACGTTCGCCTAAGTGGATAGAAAAATTATTTAACGCTATAGGTGTCATACATTTTCCTCCTTGTCTTTATTCAACAGAATTAAGAAGGCAACACTGATTGCAATTAAAAGAATTGAAGGCAGCCAGAAAAGAATTGGACTTCCACTGTCTGGGAACAAAGCCTTTCTGTATGCGGCAATTAAAGCTCCAGGGCTTGTGTGAGCCGGAGTTCCGTTGCTTCCAAATCCAAGCTGAATAATAAATCCAAAAGAACAGTCAAGAACAAGTGTCTTAAGAAGAATGCCTGCCGCAACACGCTTAAAAGTATCGCGCATTAAAACAGTGTTCATCAAGACAAAAAGAATACGTGGCTTTGTAAATCCGTATGAACGGAAAGACAAGCTGTATTTTCTGTTGTACAAATCTGTCAAAGGAATTGCAATGCTTCTTACAGCTTCTGGCAATGTTGTTACAGTCGCAGCTAAAACGAACACAAGCAAAGACATTGTTGTTGAAGCGCTGCTGCCATGAGATGCCAAATATCCAGAAACAGGCGCATAGCAGAACAACGCTATAAGGATAGAAGGAATTGATTCAACTGCGTTAAGAATGTTTGTAAACGCACGTCCTACTTTCATAGAAAGAACGCTTACATAGCCCAAAAGCAAGCTGATTATCATTGCAAAAATCAAAGTCGCAACAAGTGTAATTGAAAGGTCTTTGAATGAAACAAACAGTGCGCTAAGGTAACCTGATTCAACTAAATCTGCCGGAGCAATGTTCGCAAAAACTTCTGACGGAATCCAAGAAATAAGCAGAGGTGAAGCCAAAAGAATCACGAGAATAATTTTTAATACGTTAAATAGCTTTTTCATACCACCTCGGATAAACTAAGTACAGAATTGTCTTTACTAAGAATGCAACAATCGCGTTGACACAAAGAAGAATGAACACTGAAGCAACAAGCAAGTCTGTGTCTGTTCCAGATTGCAATGCGCTTAGCAAAGTGCTGCCTAGTCCTGGAAATGAGAAAATGATTTCCGCAATTGTTACAGAGCCAATAATAGCCGGAACTTTTCCCGCAAGGTATGGAATAAACCGTGGCAAGCTTGAAGAAAACAGGTAGCCGGAATAAGTGCCCGGAATTGGGAAGAAGCGTCCCAAGCTGTGGCCCAATGTTGAATAAACTATTGCATGTGTTGAATCAATTTGACTAAGCATGTCTGTTTTAAGAAAGTTTGTGGCATCCCAAGAAAGACCGCCTAAAACAACAGTAAGAAATGCTATGATTATAAAGGAAGATTCTGTTCCAACTGTAGCAACAAGAACCCAAAATCCAACAAACAAAGGAACTGCCGCTAGAATTGAAATTATGAAGCTCAAAACTTTATCAACATACAAAGACTTTTTATCATCATGGTGTTCAGCCAAATATTTGCTTGTTACAGCAAAAGAAGAGCAAGAAAGCGCAATAAGAATAAGTATTACAAGTGAAATCAAAGCAAGTGGCAATGTAACAGCTGCGCCTGACGCAATAATCTGACCTGAACTAAATCCAGGGTGGGCCATCGAAAAGTCATCTGACCCTGAAATCATTAGAAAGAACGACCTTGCTGTTTCTAAATAGCTGTCTGCAGGAGCACCTATAGACAGTAAATAGAAAACAGAAAGGATTATAGTTCCAAGCACGGCAAACAAAATGCCGTGAATAAGGAATTCTTTAACTAAAAAGCGCAAAAAACGCATACAGATTTACTCCTTAAATTTCCAGTTTTCTACTGAAAGGAAAGGATTGTCTGTAGCAATAACAACATTTGTAAGCCCACGTGAATAAACATCTTTCTGCAATGAGCACAAGTAAAGAGCTGGAGAAAGATCGCAAACTCTTTTGTTAATTTGAAGAGTAAGATCGACCCAGTTCTTTGTTACAATTTCTTTATTCCATGCGTCAAACAAATCATTTAATTTGCTATCTGCCAAACCTGTAATGTTCTGCTCGCCCTTTGAAGTATACCAATCGCCAAGACTTGAATACAAATTATCAAAACCTTCGCAGTATACAAGTGCAAGCTCATAAGATTTTTCTGAATAAACCATGCGTTTAAATACCTGGTCGCCAGTGCGTTTTGCTTCAACATTAAGGCCTATTTCTTTTAACTGCTTAACAATTCCATCTGCCATCTGTGTGCCAAATTCACCCATTGAATCTGGATAAAGTAAAATTGCATTTTGATCAGCAACTCCGCCAGACGCTGCTAACTTCTTTGCTTTTGATAAATCGTAAGGCAAAAAGTTTGGCATTGGCTCGTCAACATATTCTGGAATATTTGCAGAGAATAGATTTGAAGGGAAAGGCCCGTTGTTCAAAATAACACCAGTGTCCTGGTCTGTGATTGAAGGAATAAGGTTCTTTTTATCAAGCGCCATTGCCATTGACTGTCTTCCTTCTGCATTAGGGAAAAGTTTTGTGTTGATTGCAACTTCATAGAATGCATAAGGCAAGTATGAGTTAATATCAACATTAGGAATTTTTGCTACAGAAGCCCTGTCCATAGGGTTTGTTTCTAGAATTAAGTTTACACGGCCCTTGCGCATTTCGTTCATACGAATAACAGGGTCAATAACCTGCTTGATTACAAGACTGTCAGCTTCTGGCACGCTTTTAAAATACAAGCCGTTAGCCGCAAATGTAACCCATTTACCAATTTCCCATGTAGAGAACTTGAATGGACCTGTTCCAACCGGAGCAGTTGCAAAGTTGCGTTCGTTTTCTCCAGAGCGCATATTTGCATTCATTTTTTTGCCATTAAATGTAGAAGGAATAATTTTGAATGTAAGAACTGGGTAAGCGCGGAATTCTGGAATAGGATTTAAGAACTCAATTTTTACAGTCTTATCATCAACAGCAGTAACGCTCTTTATAAATGACATAAGATAATCACGTTTTGGTGAATTATTTTCCTCATTAGTATAAGCGTCAAAAGAATAAACAACATCAGCAGAAGTTACAGGTGTACCGTCATGCCAAGTAACTTCACGGAGCAAAACTGTATAGTCTTTTTTGCTTTTCTTATCCTGTTCAATGCTTTCTGCAAGTGCAAGCTCTGAATAAAGCCTGCCGCTTGTTTCATCTACTTCAAAATTGACAAGTCCGTCAAACAGAAGTTCATCTGCATTTAACCCAGAAGTGTTCTGTTCAAGAACAGGGTTCAAAGAATCTGGCAATGTTGAAACTGCCACAACAATACCTTTTGGCTGTGCCTTTACAATAAAGAAAGTGCTAACAGCTGCAATAAGCACAACCGCAATAACTACAATAGCAATTAAGCTTTTTTTATTCATCTTCATTTTAACGCATCCTCACAATAAATGAACTATAAACTACTACTTCACCCTCATAGTCAGGTGTTTTTCCTTTTTGAACTTCAAAGAAATACTTGTTGCTTGTAAGCTGGCTGCCAGCATTTAGTACAGGCCAAGAGTTTCCAACTTTGTAGCCACGGTTAACCAAGTCCTTCATATTTTTCTTTTCAATAAGTTTTCCACTCTTTGTGTTTTCAGAGAATACACGAACAGTGCGGTTGTCTTTTAATGTAATAACAAGGTCATTCATTTCTTTATTTGGAATAGAAACCATGCCCCACCAGTACTCGTCTTTTTTTGCCTTTGTAGCGCTAAATTTAGCAGGGCGGCTTTTTTTGCTTTCTGCAGTTGAACTAGGATCTGCATTGAAAAGACCAATCATAACTGGCATTACAATCTTACCACGGCTTTCAACCTCTTCAATGTTGCGTATTTCTCTTTGAACCTGCGCAATTTTATCTTCAAGGTCTCTCTTCTGCTGTGTAATATCATCAATAACATCCTGACCTATGTCCTTAGGATATTTTGCTGCAAAAACCAAAAGCTCTTCATAAATCTTATCAATGTTTGCTTTAACTGTTTCATAATGAGCTAGAATATCTTTTAAATACTGCTTGTCATTTTTTCCAGAGTTGGCAGGAGCACTAGCAAATTCTTCACCAATTTTATCCTTATACTCATAGGCTTCTTCACGAATAGCAGAAGCTCTTGCAATTGCAACATCCTGATGAGCATTCTTTAAATTTCTAAGACAAGCAACCGTTCCACTTTTTTTAGCGACACCAGCATTGCTTGCATCAGAAGCCAACTGTTTTTCTGCTGCTGTAAAATCATTTAAGATTGAATCATAAGAAGCTATTTTTTCATCAAAATTCACCATTGCAGCAGTCTGGTCTGCTTTTCCATTAAGCTCTATTTTTTTATTCACTATTGAGCTAACTACATCAATTTCAGAACCTTCAATAGAAAGAGCATTGCTTTTTCCATAAACCTTAACAGCATTGTTATACATTTTTTTTGCCGCTGAAACACTTTCTGAAGCAAGCAAAGCTGTAATACGTCCGGCTGTTAGATTCGAACCTTTTTCACAAACATCAGGTGGAAGTTTTAATACTTCATCAATTGCTAAAAAACTATTTAAAGCAGAGTTGCAAACAGAAAGCAATTTTGACTCATTTGTTGATTTTATAGAATCAGACTTTGTAAGAGACTCAACCCCAGCATTATATAAAGTAATATAATTCTGATATGTTTTTTTCACCTTGGCATCTTCAATGTCTTCCCAATAAGCCGCTGCCGCTTCTGGTTCTCTGTCGTTCCATGCCTTTATACCAGCAGCAATTGCCCTTTCATCAGCAGTACCACCTTTTGTAGAAATGCAAGAGACTAAAGTAAGAGCTAATAAAGCTGATACAACAATTCCTAATTTTTTCATTTAGTAACCTCCATTACAAGACGAAAACCTATATCCGCAGAACACTCAGAACTATTTACACTGCGAAAATTTGAAATACGAAGTTCCATTGGACCGTCCATCCAAGAGCCGCCTTTTACAATACGAGCCGCATCATCACCACTATGAGAAGAAGAAGTCCATTCCCAAACATTGCCAGCCATGTCTACAAGGCCCCACTCATTTTTTCCATTTTCAAAAGAGCCTACAGGAGAAGTAGCAGAATAAATTCCGTTGCCTTTATAATTAGCATTTGCATTATCAGCAGGACTTGTGTCTCCCCACGGATAAATTACTTCCTTGCCAGCACGCGCCGCTTTTTCCCATTCCTCTTCTTTTGGAAGACGATATGTTTTTCCTGTTTGAGAAGAAAGCCACTCAGCATAAGCTTCAGCATCTTTTGCGCTTACTCCAACAACAGGCTGATTTCCCTGATTGTAATCTGAGTTATAGAAGTATTCAGGAATATTTTCTGAACGAGTTGCATGTAAGAAAGCTGCATATTGAGCATTTGTTACTGGAGCAGTTTCTATTTTATAAGAGTCTGTTTTTACAACATGAGAAGCTTCTTTTTTTCCAGCACGAGTGTCTTGAGCTACAGAGCCGGCGTTAAATTCACCTTCTGGAACTGTTACAAAACCTAAATAGTTTTCTATATCATCACACTGAACATAGCAGCCATCAATTGAATTCTCAGCATCAATTTTTCTTAATGATGATAAAGGCACAGACTTAGAAAGCGCTGTTGAAACAACAAGTGTTACAGATCTGTTTATAAAATCAGAAGATGTTGGAAAATCTATAAACGCAATTCCGTTTGAATCTGTTTTAACTAATGAAATAGACTCTGAAACTTCTGCGGTTGAATTTGAAAAGAGCTCAGGAATTTCCCAAGAAGCTGTAAGTGTTAAACCTGCAACTGCTTTTCCAGATTTATCATTGGCCTCAACAGAAAATTTTGTATTAGAGTCAACAAAACCATCTTTTACAGAAAGTGTAAATGTAATATTCTTGCAAGCTGCCGAACAAATTGATTCAACTTTGCTTGAAACTAGCTCAGTGCCTTCTGCCTGAAGAGTTAGTAAATCTGTTTCACCAACATCTGCAAGTTTTTTTAAAATTTCAAGAGATTTATTTATTTTATCCGATCCTGTTGAAGAGGCGTTTGCGTCATTGTATTTTAAAGTAAGCTCTGTCCGTAGTTTTTCTGAATAAGCTTTTTCTTTTTTATCCCAATCTGCAATCTTCATACGATATGTGAGAGAAGGATGTTTTTTGTCTTTTGACTGAACATAAGGCTTTATGTCTCCAAGCCTGTCGTTTATAGACTGCTCATTTGCATTAACTCTAGCAGCAGTTGGATTTGTTGCTCTAAGAGTCTCTGTCAATGCATTTGAAACAAGATCCTTTTTTGCTTCAAGGGCTGCTTCTTCTACAGTTGAGCCTTTGCCGTAACCGTAATAAAAACCTTCTTCCTGTTTTACCATTTCAGGACTTTCTTTTGCAAAAGCACTCCATCCTGCAAGTAAAGCAAGGGCTGAAATCATAAGAACCAGTTTGTGATTCTTCTTTAAGAATTTACGCATACATTTCTCCTGTTAAATGAACTTTTATTTTTCATTCAAATTGATTTTTAATATCAGCTGTTCAAAAAGAGACAAATTTTTTTTAACAATTAGAAAAAACATTATTTGTTACACTTTTTGTTAGTTTTATTTTATCAATAAATGATAATTCTTTTTAAATGGATTTTAACACACTTTTTATTAAAACCCATTTTGAAGAATCTTATAATATATCACTTGAATTTCATTTGCAAGCGTATAATTTTGGAGATATTATATATAGAAGAGTATTTTTTTATTTTGCTTAAAGTATTGTTAAATTTTAAGCTTTATGTAAAATTTTGTAAAACAGCACGCGCTCACTACGTGGTTCGACTCCCTAATTTAAGTAAGTTGTGATTATTTTTAATTTTAATAATTTATTTTAGTAAGATATGTTTTTTCTTTAAGCGGTTAACGGGAATTATGCCATACCTTTTGTTGTGCTAATAACAATCTCGGCTTCGCAAACCGTCGAAGGGTTCCAGTCGCAGACGTAGTGTCTGCTCCTTCCACCCCGCCTTCGTTCGCTGACGGCGACATCACGACTTCGTCGTGCATTTTCAAGGAAATTATTATATTATGCGCTTTCGCTCATGATCAATTTCCTGTCGCCTTTTCGTGGCACCTGCCACGCGCTCACTACGTGGTTCGACTCCCTAATTTAAGTAAGTTGTGATTGTTTTTAATTTTAATGATTTATTTTAGTAAGATATGTTTTTTTCCTTAAGCGGTTAACGGGAGTCGAACCCGCCTAACAGCCTTGGGAAGGCCGTGTACTACCGATATACTATAACCGCAAGATATGGAACAATAACTTAAATTCTTGGTTTTGACAAGACTGTTTATTTCAACACAAACAGAACGATAAATGCAAATAACTGTGAAATAAATCACAATAAAACACTTTTTATAATGAATTCCGCTGATTTCAACGTAAAAAAGGCTTTTATTCACTCAAAATCGTCTATTTTCATTTGACCAAAACAACTTTAAGCATTAAATTCAAAGCATATTTTTGCAAAATACTGTGATATTTTTCACAATACAATTTTACAGACACGGCATTGCTTGTAAAAAATTTGCAAACGTATCAGGAAGTGCGTAATGAAGGCAATCCCAGGTCCGTCCAAAAGAAGACTTGTTCTTCTAGAAAGGCTGCTTTCCGGCTGTGGCAAAAAGACAATCACATCTGTAGAGATTGAAGCTCTAACAGGTTGTTCTTCCGCAGTTATAAGGAAAGACATTTCACTGCTTGATGTCTGCTGCGGCGCAAGCAACGGTTACAAAATAGCCGAACTTAAAGCCGCAATAGTCAAAGCTTTGAATCTTACACAAGAAAGGCAGAAGTGCTGCATTGTGGGGCTAGGAAAATTAGGACAGGCATTGCTTGAAAGCACGGAACTTGAATCATCACCGTTCCAAATAGTGGCGGGTTTTGACTCAAACGTAAACCGTACAGAAGTTCTGCGCTCAGTGTTCCCGCTGCATCCAACAACAATGTTAGAAAGCGTGATAAAGACAGAGCACATCAAGTACGCAATTCTTACAGTTCCACAAGAAGAAGCCCAGGGCACTGCCCAAAAACTTTCTTCTTGCGGCATTAAGGGAATTGTTAATTTTACATCATGTGTTCTTACAGTTCCAAAAAAAACTGCTGTGGAAAATGTTTCACTGCTAACATCGCTAGAAACACTTTCAGCTAACTAATTGCGGAGATTCCTCCACTTCGGTCGGAATGACATTAACAAAGCAATTCACTTTGGTTAAATGATATGTCATTGCGAGAAACGAAGTGACGTGGCAATCTTTTCAGCAGAGTAAAGCTTGAACCAACAAAGCGTTTGCTTTGGTAAAATAAGTTTGCTTTTGCAAACCAACAGACAGCTTTTGCAGTCTGATATAAAAGTCGTATGTACAAAGGGGTACAAAAATGAGCCGAGTTTACAATTTTTCAGCAGGTCCTTCCTGCCTTCCAGAAGAAGTATTAAAAGAGTGCGCAGCAGAAATGCTAGATTACAATGGCACTGGCCAGTCAGTTATGGAAATGAGCCACCGCTCTTCTGCATACAAACCAATCATTGAAAACACAGAAAAACTAGTCCGCAAGTTGATGAATGTTCCAGACAACTATAAAGTTCTTTTCCTACAAGGTGGAGCTTCAACTCAGTTCGCAATGGTAGCCTTAAATCTTGGAAACAAGACAGGCAAAGCCGCTTATATTAAAACAGGCGTATGGGCAAAAAAAGCAGAAGCAGAGGCAAAGCATTTAGGCATTCAGGTAACAGAGCTTGCTTCTAGCGAAGACAAAAACTTCACTTACATTCCAAAAGTAGAAAAAGTAACAGGCGACTATGACTATGTTCATATCACTTTTAACAACACAATCATGGGAACTCATTACGAATATATTCCAGACACAGGCAACATTCCGCTTGTAGCTGATATTTCATCTTGCATACTTTCAGAGCCGCTTGATGTTTCAAAGTTCGGACTTCTCTACGCAGGAGCACAGAAAAACCTAGCACCAGCAGGAGTAACTCTTGTAATTATACGCGACGATTTGATTACAGATTCTCCACGCGCTGGAACTCCAACAATGCTTACTTACAAGACACATGCCGACGAAGGCTCTATGTTCAACACACCTCCATGCTACACAATCTACGTCATGGGCAAAGTTCTTGCTTGGGTAGAAAAGAATGGCGGCGCTGAAGGAATGAAGAAACGCAACTATGAAAAAGCAAAAATGTTCTACGACTATTTGGACAACAGTTCTGTTTACCATGCAACTGCACAAAAAGGAAGCCGTTCTATTATGAACATTCCATTCTTAACAAAAGAAACAGACGCAGACAAGGCAAAAGTTCTTAACGACAAATTTGTAAAGGGAGCCGCAGCAGAAGGACTTGTCAACTTGGCAGGACACCGCTTGGTTGGCGGAATGAGAGCTTCTATTTATAACGCAATGGGACTTGATGGAGTAAAAGCTCTTATCAAATACATGGACAAATTTGCAAAAGAGAATTTCTAAATAAAAGTTCGCGAACCTTGTCGAAGCAACAAATGCTCCGGCAAGTTCAGCATATAAAGCTACGGACTTAAATATTACATTAGGGGTAAATATTATGTATAAGATTCAAACATTAGATAGAATAAGCGCAATTGGACTTGAGGATTTTCCACGCGAAGAATATGACATTGCAAGCGAGATTGTAAAACCAGACGCAATTCTTGTTCGCTCACACGACATGCTCACAATGCAGCTTGACGCAACAGTAAAGGCAATTGCAAGAGCAGGCGCTGGAACAAACAACATTCCAGTTGCAGACTTGGCAAAAAAAGGCGTTGTTGTATTTAACACACCAGGCGCAAACGCAAACGCAGTAAAAGAACTTGTAATTCTTGCACTCTTACTTTCTAGCAGACCAGTGATTGCAGCTAACAAATGGACAGCAACTCTTGCAGGAAAAGGCGCAGAAATAGCGGCGCTTGCAGAAAAAGGCAAAAAGAACTTCATTGGTCAGGAAGTAAAAGGAAAGACTTTAGGCGTAATAGGACTTGGCGCAATTGGAGCAATGGTTGCAAACACAGCAATTGAGCTTGGCATGAACGTAATTGGCTACGACCCATTCCTTTCTGTAGACGCAGCCTGGAGGCTAGACCGTGAAGTAAAGCACGCAGAAACACTAGATATGCTTCTTACAAAAGCCGACTACATTACACTTCATGTTCCAGAAACACCAGACACAAAAGGCCTTGTTAACGCAAACACATTAAAGACAATGAAAGACGGCGTTAGAATTATAAACATTGCACGTGGCGGGCTTGTAAACAACGAAGACATTCTTGCGGCAATAAACAGCGGCAAGGTTGCATCATTTGTTTCAGACTTCACAGCAGAAGAGCTTCTTAAAAATGACAAGGTAATTTGCCTTCCACACTTGGGCGCTTCAACACCAGAAGCAGAAGACAACTGCGCTGTAATGGCAGTAAAAGAACTTCGTGACTTCTTGGAAGCAGGAAACATTTCAAACAGCGTAAACTTCCCTAAATGCAAAATGGACACTCCAATTCCAACAGGCGGCACACGTCTTTGCATTGCTAACAAAAACGTAGCGGGCGTTGTTTCAAAGTTCACATCAGTTTTAGGAAATGCAAAAATGAACATCTCTGGAATGATTAACCAGAACAGAAATGACTTGGCATACAACTTAATTGATGTAGACGGAAAAGTAGACGACGCAACAGTTGCGGCCCTTGCAAAAATTGAAGGCGTAATCAACGTACGTCCAATCTTTGGTTAATCTGCACTTAGCATAAAAAATAAAAGCTGCCGGAAGCAAAAGTGAACTTCACTTGTTACCGGCAGCTTTTTTTATGTACTTAAGAGATTCCTCCACTCCGGTCGGAATGACAGGACACTGTTTTGTTGAAATGACATAGTTCATTTGTCATTGTGGGCGAAGCGTGACAATCTCTTTCTGTATTTATTTCTTTGCAAGAAGCTTATTGTTGTCATTTTCTATTTCATAGAAAGCAAGGACTTCTGTAGAAAAATTATCCTCAAGCCAGCTTCTGTAATTTTCAATCTTGGAAATGTAGTTGAGCGTCATCTGCGGAGTACTGTTGTTGCGAACTTTGTTAGTGCCTGCGTTGTACATTGCAAGCGCCGCTATCTCGTTACCAGCGCTGTCTAAGCAAAAGCGTAAATGAGAAAGTCCATATTTTGCAGAGAC
>JBAXYY010000073.1:0-13535 GCA_041670585.1 Treponema sp.
ACAACTTCTGGAGAACATTACGGCTACTACGACCGCTCAGACAGCTCTTGGTATTTTCCAAGCATAATGAAAGCCGCAATGGAAGCTGTTGGTGTTGATTCAAGTTCATACACAATAACAAAATCAACTTACTCTCCGGAGTAATTTTATACTAGGTGATTATACCTATGGCGCTATTTCAATTTTAAGTGCAAAATATTATATTGTATTAAGCATATTTTTAGGAGGAAATAAAATATGAAAAAGACATTAACAGCGGTTGCAGCATTAGCAGCAGCTTTCTTTCTTGCAGGATGCGCTTCTACAAGAAAAGCAACAGAACCTTTAGGACCAGTGCTTGAAGATGCAGACAAACCATTAGTTGTTTGTGGAACATACAACGCAGACAAGACAGCTTACACAATTGACCTTGCAAAAGTTGCGCCTGTAGATTCTACAGTTGTTGCAAATGCAGACGGCTCAATCACAGTAACATTCCCAGGAAACTATAAGCAGATTATTATTCCTATTCCTTACAATGATCCTGACTTCATGAACAAAATGTCAAAATGCACAATCACACTTTCTTCAGATTTAGCTGAACAGAAAAAATTTGCATGGAAGCTTTCAAGCAGCATGGAATCTTCATGGGGCAAAGGCGGCGGAATTCTTGGACAAGGTGAAAACTGCGTAGGATATATGTTCAGAGATTATGATGATGTTTGGACAGACACTCCAGTTGAACTTTACTTCAACGGCGATGACACAAGCTTTGGAAAATTCACAGACAAAATGTACAAAGGCATAAAGGGCATTGCTATGTGCGACAACCAGACACAGCCAAAACCTTTTACTTTCACAATCAAATCTGTTGTATTTGAAGTAGAGCCACCAGCAGAAAAATAATTACACTACTAAGCTGTAAATAGAATGCCCCTTCACATTTTGCGGAGGGGTATTTTTTTATATAAATTTTTACAGTATACTAACTTCTATGACATCAAATATTTCAGAAAATGAAAAATACCTTACAGAACAACTCATCACTTACATTGGAAATAAGCGTGCGCTTTTGGATTTCATAGGCAAAGGTGTTTCTTTTGTACAAGAAAAACTTGGTGGAAAAAAGCTTGTTACATTTGATGTCTTTAGCGGCAGTGGAATTGTTTCTAGATTTTTAAAAAAGTATTCGTCTTTTATTTATACAAATGACATGGAAAACTACGCTCAAATAATCAGCAATTGCTATCTTTCTAACAAAGACGAACTTAACTCTAAACAGATTGAATCTTTATATAACGAATTGATTTCTACTTCAGAAAAAAAAATAAAATTATATGTTGATGATGGAAATTTTCTTCAAAGCACTTCTGTTGATAAAAATAAATCAGCACAACAATCTTCAAATTACCCAGGCTTTATTTCTGAACTGTACGCGCCAAAAGACATAGCACATATTGCAAAAGACGACCGTTGCTTTTACACTCCGTACAACGCCGCTTACATTGACATTATAAGCCAGGCAATTAAAGAAATTGTTCCAAAAGGTTTGCAAAAGTTTTTCATAGCGCCGCTTCTTTCTGAATGTTCTGTTCACGCAAACACTGGCGGAGTTTTCAAAGGCTTTTATAAAAACAGAAACACTGGTGTTGGAAAATTTGGAGGAACAGCCGCAAACGCTTTGACTAGAATAAAGGGGAACATTTCTTTGCCATTCCCTGTTTTTTCTAACTTCAACTGTCCTTCAAAAATATTATGCTCCGATGCAAACGCACTTGTAGAAAGCAAAGACTCTCCTGCTGTAGATTTGGCTTATCTTGACCCGCCTTACAACCAGCATCCTTATGGCTCTAACTATTTTATGCTGAACCTTGTTGCAGACTACAAAAGGCCTTCTGAAGATTTGCTTAGCAAAGTGTCTGGCATTCCTTGCAACTGGAACCGTTCTTCTTACAACAAACATCAGGTGGCGGCAAAATCATTTTCTTCGCTTGTAGAAAAAATCAACGCAAAATATCTTCTTGTTTCTTTTAACAACGAGGGCTTCATTTCTAAAGACCAGATGGTGGCTCTTCTAACTAGAGTTGGAAAAGTGACAGTTCTTGAGTCCAACTACAACACATTCCGAGCAAGCCGCAATCTTTCTGACCGCAACATTCACGTAAAAGAATATTTGTACGTTGTTGAAAAGTAACTCTCCTGTCATATATACAAAAGAGATTGCCACGTCACTCCGTTCCTCGCAATGACATGTCATTCCGACCGTAGTGGAGGAATCTCTTACATGTCATTCCGACCGTAGTGGAGGAATCTCTTTAATTTAAATAGAAAGTTCTGTCCATAAAGGGTTCATACTTTGTACAAGTCTATTTTTCTTTATTCTACTCCAACTTTTTATTTGTTTTTCTCTTTCTATTGCAGATATTACACTTGAAGTAATTTCGTAATAAACAAGTTTTGTAACATTATATTTATTTGTAAAGCCTTGTTTTAAATGAGTTTTATGTTCCGCAACTCTTCGTTGTAAATCATTTGTCACTCCTGTATATATTACATGATTGTTTTTATTTGTTAAAATATATACGTAATACATTATTCCTCCCAAAGAGATTGCCACGTCACTTCGTTCCTCGCAATGACATGTTCTTCATTAGAACTTAACAACGCAGCTAAGGGGAAGATGGTCGCTGTAACCGTAGCCGTTCCAAATTGTATAACGAGCTGGTACTTTTGTTTCACTGTCGCACCAAGAGCCATTTGTTTCTGGAGAAAATGAAACACAAGACGAGCTTCCCGCAAAAAAGAAATTGTCTATTCGTTCCCAGCTTTCATTAAAATAATAGCTTCCTGGCTCAATTAAAATGTTTTCTTCATACCACGGTGAAATTACAACAACACTATTTTCTAAAGATGTTTTGCTTTTTGAAATGTCTTTTCGTAAAAGAATTTCACTTTCACTTGAGGACTTGCAAAAATCATTTACATCGCGGTTAAAATCTCCGCACGCTAAAACTGCATTGTTCGCCGCAACATTCTCTTCCACAAGTTTAGAAAGAACTGTTTCCTGCCAGTCGCGCCACTTTTCTGTTGCTTCCTCACCGCCGCTTTTGCTCTTCCAATGATTTACAAGCAGCACAAGTTGTTCATCATTCTTTGTAACTGTAACTTCTATTATTGGACGCATAGAAGGCATTGCTTCAGTTTCTGTTCTAATATCAAGCTCATGGCACTTCATATTTGAAAGAGCAAATCTTGAAATAATGCCGCAGCCAATTGAACTGCCGCTGTCTTTTGCAAAACAGCCATACGAGTAAATTTTTTTCATGTTCCACTCGCCTGCTAGATAATTGCTAATGTCGTAAAGCTGACCTTCATTTTCAAGCTCTTCCATTACAAAAACATCTGCGTCTAAATTTTTTATTGTGGAAGTTAGTTTTTTTAACCGCTCAACATATTTTTCAGTTCCCCAGTTTTTACTTGATTTAAATTCAGAATACTCTTCGCCTGTTTTAACTGAGTCAAAAAAAGTTTCCACATTCCAGTTTACAATTTTTAAAGTGACATTGTTTTTATGAGCCTGCACTTCTCTTTTTGAATTTACGCCTTCGCTTTTAACAACATCACTTGTTTCGGCTGATTGCGAGCAAGAAGGACAGCTTGTAAAAAGAAAAACACAAGCTCCAAACAAAATAAATTGTCTAATAAAAATATTACTTTTCATAAAACCTCCAAAGTTTTTTTATAAAATACATCCATAAATAAATTAAATCCCGTCATTCCGACCGAAGCGGAGGAATCTCTTCATGCAAAAGTGCATTTATTTATAAGAGATTGCCGCGTCACTCCGTTCCTTGCAATGACACTTTTATTTATCACTTAATTTACAGACATACTTTTATAAAACCCTCTATATAGATATATCTTTTAAATTTCAGAAAATGACAAAAATTTCACTTTTTTTTCTTTTAAATTTCTATTGACAAATGTTTCTATTAGCAGTATCGTTACTACAGAAAGAAACAAATGACAACTGAATAAAATCAGTTAATTTAAATTATAAAGAAGGCAACTTATGAAAAAGATTATTTGTTTAGGAATGGCAGTACTAATGGCTTGCACCACAACAGTGTTTGCAAAATCAAAAAAGAGCTCAAAAATAAAAGTGGGCATTGCAAAAATTGTTCAGCACCCAGCACTTGATGATGTAGAAAAAGGTGTAATGGATGTAGTTAAAGAATCAGGTTTGAACGTAGAGTTTGACAATCAGAATGCAAACGGAGATGTAGGAACAGCGGCTCAAATTGCAAATCAATTTAAATCAGAAAAAGTTGATGTTGCTGTAGGCATTGCAACACCAGTCGCTGTAGCACTTGCAACTACACTTAACAAAACACCTGTAGTTTTTGGAACAGTAACAGATCCAGTTGGAGCAGGCCTTGTAACTTCACTAGACCACGGTGAAAAATTTGTAACAGGCATGAGCGACGCAATTCCAACAGTTCAGCATATAAAAATGTTCGCAGAAATTGCGCACTTAAAAACATTGGGCTACATTTACACAAGCGACGAGGCCAACTCCATTAGCTCTCTTAATCTTGTAAAGCAGGGCTGCAAGGAAGCAGGCATTGAGCTTGTTACTCAGAGCATTACAAAATCTTCTGAAGTAAAACAGGCGGCAGATGCAATTGTAAACAGAGTTGACGGCATTTATCTTACAACAGACAACACCGTGTTCAGCGCAATTGCTTCTTTAGTTGATGTTTTTGGCAGAGCAAAGAAACCTATTTTTAGCGGAGACGTTACTGCTGCAAAAGAAGGCGGCATTTTTATGGCAAGCGGATTCAACTACTACAAAGCAGGACGCGCCACTGGAGAGATCGTTGTGCAGATTCTTAACGGAAGGAAATGCTCAGACATTCCAGTACGCTTTATGACAAACCCTTCAGACAGCGATTTCTTAATTGACACAGACGCTGCTAAGAATTGCGGAATTACAGTTGATGCAAAATATTTAGACATGGCAAACATGATTTTTGCTGATGGAAAATTAACAACAAAATAAGTAACTTTTTGAATAATCAATTTCTTTATTAGATGACAATAATTAAAAAATCCTCCTGTAATATTTTTAACCGGTGGCTCAAGTGCTGCCGGTTTTTTTTCATAATGTAATATGAAATGATTTTTTTAATCATAATTGATAATTGATAATTCACAATTATTCCTATATAATTCTTTTAACATGAAACAAACTCCAAACTATACAGTAATTTACAACGACGACTCAATTGTTGTCTTGAACAAAAAAAGCGGACTTTTAGTTGCCGCAGACAGATATGATGAAGACGCTCCAAGACTAGACCTTGAGGCAGAAAAAGAATTTGGCAAACTTTACGCAGTACATAGGATAGACAAAGACACAAGCGGAATTGTAATATACGCAAAAACAGAAGAGGCACACAGAAGCCTTTCCATGCAATTTGAAAATCGCGAAGTTCAAAAAATATACCACTGCTTGGTAAACGGTCACCCTCTTTGGGAAAAACTCCATGTAGACTTGCCGCTTATGCCAGACGGAGACAAAAGGCACCGCACCGTAGTTAACAAACGCTTTGGAAAAGAGTCAGAAACAGACTTTAGGTTGATTGGTAATTGCGGACCATACAGCTGGGTTGAAGCAAGGCCACACACAGGACGCACTCATCAAATACGCGCACATCTTTCTAACAACGGGCTTTGCATTGTTTGCGACCCGCTCTACTCCGGTAACCAAAAGCCAATTCGTCTTAGCGACTTTAAAAGGAAGTGGAACGGTGACGCTTTAGAAGAAGTGCCGTTGCTTTCCCGCCTAGCATTGCACGCATACTCGCTTACAATAACACACCCTGCTACTGGAGAAAAAATGACATTTATTGCCCCTTACCCAAAAGACCTTGACGCAACACGCAAGCAGCTTGCTAAGGTTTTTAAAGTTGATCCTTTGGCAGAAACAGAGACAATAGTAAGTTCTAAAAAAGTTGATTAAGATTTTACAGCGGAGAATTTATGAAAAAAAGTTTATTGATTTGTAGCGCTGTGCTTATTTTTTTTAATCTTGCTCTTGCAGCTGAAGAAAAAACTTCAAGTGTAACAATAGAGCCTTTCACTTCTATAAAATATGGCAAGCTTGGAGAATATGTTTACGACACTGATTCAAACGGAGACTTGCAAAAGCTAAGCTACCTTGAATGGGAAGTAAAGCCTCTTGTTCTTGCAGGATTGAATGCAAGTGCTAAAACAAAAAATATAACCATAGCGTACAATTTTCTTTCATACGGTGTTCCATTAAGTTCCGGCAATATGTACGACTCTGACTGGATGGCCCTTACAGACATGAAAACTAATTATTCAATAAGCGAAAACACGTTGAATCATTTTTTACAAGCGGGCTGCAATGTTAACTACACTTTTAAAACCAACACAATAATTTCAATAACGCCAGGAGCTGGCTTTGATTTTAGCAGCATTTCTTTTTCTGCAAGAAATGGTTACGGCTGGTATGGAGATTATGAAAGAAGCACAACACACGAGAATATTTCTTGGAATTCACCTTACGCAAAATACTATGCTTCTGGCGAACTTATGGGCATAGATTATTCACGTGAAACTTTTTACACATGGCTTGGTTTTTCAGCAAATGCTGATTTTAATAAATATTTTTCTCTTTCTTTTTCTGCATATATTTCGCCATACACTTTTGTCTCTTCAATTGACAAGCACTTTTCAAATTCAACAAGCACAGTATACACAGCTTACAACGACCTTATGGACTGTTACTTTTCTTATTTTAAAACATCGCTTGCTTCTGAAGTTAATTTTTCTAAAAACTTTTCACTTTGTCTTAACGTCAACTGCCTTATTGGAGAGTCCGCAATTGGAATAACATACTCTAAATATGTAACACCAACTTACGAAGGAACAAAATCTCTCTTAAGTTCAAAAAGCAAAAGCGACACATTTGAGCTAGAGGCAAGCCTTTCTTGTAGAATTCGCTTTTTTTAATTTTTGATGTTATAATTTTCTTAGTTAAAATATTTTATGTCAGAAAAATACAGGAGGCGTTTTATGAAAAAAATTATTACAATCAGCCGTGAATTTGGCAGCGGTGGAAGAACAATTGGTCAGAAAGTTGCCGAAGCTCTTGGCTACAAATTTTATGACAAAGAAATAATCGACATGTCTGCAAAAGACTCAGGGCTTTCTCCAGACTTCATTGCAAAAACAGAGCAGAGCATTTCTTCTAGCTGGCTTTACAGCCTGCTTTTAGGTTCTAGCTACATTGGCGGTGGAAATTCAAACATTCCTGCTGGCACGCAAAATCCAATTCTTCCTTTGGCAGACCAAGTTTTTAATGCGCAAAGAAGAGCTATAATTCAACTTGCGCAAAAAGAGCCGTGCGTAATTGTAGGCCGCTGCGCTGACTATATTTTAAAGCATTGCGAAGAAATAAATGCAAACGATGTTCTGAACATTTTTATTTACGCGCCTATTGAAGACAAAGTAAAACGCTCAATTGAGTTAAAGAAAATTGAAACAACTGACGCAAAAAAAGAGATTCTTCAAATAGACAAGCGCCGTTCAAACCACTACAACACATTCACAGAATCAACTTGGGGCGACAGAAAAAATTACGACTTGCTTATTAACAGCTCGCTTTTAGGAGTTGACGAAACAAGCGTAATGCTTTCTGAAATTATTAAGCACACAAAGTAAATTGCAACTTTTGTATCATTCTAGTTCGGCATTGCTTCACTACAAGTAATAGCAGCAGAGGAATCTCTTAAGCTACGGTAACCGAATTTTTACACTTTGAATACGGCGGGCAGACTGATCTTCTATAGTGAAGACTGTGCCGCCGCTTTTATATACAGCGCCTGTTGAAGGAAGCTCCCCAATATTTTCCAGAAGCCAACCTGCTAAAGTGTCGTACTCTTCGCTGTCCAAGTTCATCTTTAAAACTTCATTCACATCATCTAGCTTCATGTCGCCTGGAACAATAAATTCTTTTGTGTTCAAAACTTTTATTCTTTTTTCTGGAGAAATTATATTCGCGTTAGAGTCATCAATTATTCTTCCAAACACTGCGCGAAGAACATCGTTCATTGTAACTAGTCCTGAACTGCTGCCATATTCATCAACTGCAATTGCTATTGTTGCATGTTCTTTTTTAAACTTTTGTAGAAGCTCAATTCCTGTAAGGCTTTCTGGAACAAACAAAACTGAACGCATGCAAATGCGAACAAAGTCTTTGCTTTTTAGAATTGCATTTGACGCGAACAAAACAGATTTGTAATGAAGAATGCCAACAATATTTTCAGGCGTGTCTTTGCAAACAGGCAGACGTGAAAATCCCGACTGTGTGAATTTTTTTATAACTTCGTCGCAAGTTGAATTTATATCAATTGAAACAACAAGAGAACGATGCTTTAAAATATCATGCACATGAAGATCTGTAAATTCAAATATTCTGTTAAGCATTAGCTTTTCATTTTCTTCAAGAGTGCCTTCATTTTTTCCAACATCAATAAGTGTCTTTAGCTCTTCTTCTGTAACAAGCGGCATTTCTTTTTTATTATTTTTCTTTTCAACAAATTCAATGAACTTTGTAATCTGATTAAAAAACCAAACTACAGGAAAAAGAATCTTCTGAATAAAAATAAGAATACTGGCGCTTTTTTTTGCAACTTGAATTGTTTTTACAGAAGCCAATGTTTTAGGAATTATCTCGCAAAAAATTATTATTAAAACAGTAATAATTGCTGTTGCATAAGTAACATACTGCGAGCCAAAAACATTTACAGCAAAAGCAGTTGCAATTGAAGACGCAAGTGTGTTTATAAAATTTGTTCCAGTTAAGACTGTAGTAATAAGACGGTCCATGTCGCTTTTTAAATAAGCGATTTTCTTTGAGTAGGAATTTTTTTCTTTTGAAATCTGCCGAACTTGAATTCGGGTCAGAGACGTATAAGCCGTTTCACTGCAAGCAAAAAAAGCGCTGCACAATAAAAGAATTGCAAGTGAAATAAGCGGGCAAGCAATGTTTAGAAATACAGTCATATCACTCTTCTTCCTTGCTGCTTTGCACATGAACTGCCGCTACTCGCTTCTCATCCATACCAGTTACTGTAAATTTATAGCCTTCCCTAATAACGCTTTCTCCTTGATTAGGTATTCTTCCTAACGCTTCGCAAATGTAGCCGCCAATAGTTTCCGCCCTCTTTGAAGAGAGGTGAGTATGAAGCTGCTCATTCAAATCTGCAAGCCGCACTTGTCCATAAATTTTTGCGTCATCAGGATTTTCTATTTTAAGTTCTGTTCCTCTTATAAAAGCGTTTGTTGCACCATGAGAATATTTTTTATTAACATCAGTTATTGGTCCGAATATTTCACGCTCAATATCTGCATAAGTTAAAAGGCCGGCAGTACCGGAATATTCATCTACAACAATTGCCATGCTCTGCTTGTTTTCCATAAGCATTTGCTGAATGCTGGACATTTTCTTTACTTCAAAAATAAAAAGCGGCGGACGCATTACATCGCTCACAACAAAATGCTTTCCTGAATTTTTATACTTAAGCATGTCTTTTATATATAAAATACCAACAATGTCATCTATGTCTTTTTTATAAACTGGGAAGCGCGAAAGTTTGTAACGTTCAGAAAGCTCAACAACATCAGTGTATCTTGCGGTCATTGGAATTGAAATAATTTTTTTTCTAGGGACCATTATGTCTTTTGCTTCAAGATCTGTAAATTTAAATACACGGCGCATCATGCTCTTTTCATTTTTTTCAAGCACACCTTCTTCGCCGCCAACATCAATAAATGTTTTTATTTCTTCCTCTGTAAATGAAACTTTCTTGTCCATAGTGTTGATTTTAAATAATTTTAAAACTGTTCTTGAAATAGCAGTAAAAATAAAGACTAGAGGAGTAAGAATTATTTCTACAACATAAATGAATCCGCTAAAGAAAAATGCAATTGACTCAGGGTGTCTAGTCGCAACAGTCTTTGGTGTTATTTCTCCAAATATTAAAAGAAGAATTGTCGCTGTAAAAGTTGCAATTCCAACTCCGGCATTTCCAAACAAGTCCATTGCCACAATAGTTAAAATTGAAGAGATTGCTATGTTAACAATGTTGTTTCCAACAAGAAGTGTGTTGATTAATTTTTCTTTGTTATTTAACAGCTTCCACGTTCTTACAGCGCGCTTGTCTTTTTGATTGCGTAAAAATCTTACACGTAGTTTGTTTATAGAAAGAAACGCGCTTTCAGAGGCGGAAAATATAAGTGAGAGAATGATGAGGACTAAAGCTACAAGCAATAGTCCCCATATAGAATTGGGAGGTGGGCGATCAGATTCCATATTACTTAGTTGTTTGGTCTGTTGTTGCAGAGTCAGCTGTTGAGTCTTGTTCTGCAGCAGGGCCTTCTGTTGCCTTCTGAGCCTCTTCCTGTGCCTGCATAGATTTTACAGCTTCTGTTGTGCGTGTAATTTCTTCTGCATGGTCACTTTGTGGGTCAGCGTCATAAGCCTTCTGCAACAAGTCAAGCATCTTTTCATAATTCATATTTCCACTTGCGGCTAAAACATAAGCTGCTGTGTAATATGCTTCTTGTTTTGTCTCGTTGTCAAAGTGCCCCTTTTCACAAGCATCTACAAAAATTTGTGAAGCTGCGTCAGAGTCGCCGTTCTTCGCCTTTTCAATTGCATCAAGATAAGCAACTTGCATTTCATATTTTCCAACCAAGCCTGTCTCATTGTCTTTATCAAGAGCTGGAACTTCACGCATTAAGTCTGACATAAGGCCGCTGTAGTTCTGGTCTGTTGCTTCATACAATTCATCAATTGCTTTTACTCTGTCAAGTTTTTTTGCAGATGTTACGGCTCTTGCCAATGCTGTGAACTTTTCTACATCTTCGCTTTTTTCTGTAACTTTAAGAGCATAGTCAGCAGTTGTTGTAATTGTTGAATCAAATGGAATGTTTGCAATTACATAGCCCTCTGGTGTTGTTAAATAAATTGAAGGATATGACTGAACATTGTAAAGTGTTGCAATGCGCTCCAACTTGTCATATTTTTTTGTAACAGCCTCTGCTTTTTTCTTTTCGTCCTTTGTAGCTTTGTCCTGATCAACATCAGCTGCAGAATATTCATCTTGAGAGAAATCTAGATTTACTAAAACATAATCTTTTCCGATTGTTGAAATAAATTCATCAGTGTTTGCAACGTTTGTTTTAAATGTCGCGCCCTGTTCGTCCCAGTCATCTCCGCTGAAAAATAAGAAAATGTTTTTTCCTTCTTTAGCTGCGTATTTTTTTGCCGCTTCATAATCATTTGTCCAGCCTGAAATTTTCTTGCTGCAACCTGTCATTGCAACTGTAAAAAGAGCTGCAAGAATTAAACTAAAAACTTTTACGTTTTTTTTCATAATAACTTCCTATAAAAATTAATTAAAATATGAAACACCTGCACTGAAAATATTCTGGCAGGAATTTTCTTTTTCATTTGTCAAAGGATTGCCTGAAACATTCTTTATCAAATCTTCACTGCAACCATTTTTACCAGTTCCAACTGTACGCTCGCTGTGTCCCATCTTTCCAAGAACATGTCCGTCTGGGCTTGTCATTCCTTCAATGGCAAACAAGCTTCCGTTTGGATTGTCTGGCTCTGTAATAGAAGGAACACCGTTTTCATCAACGTACTGGCTGAACACCTGACCTTTTGTAAACAACTGTTCTGCAAGTTCGTTACTAATTACAATGCGGCCTTCTCCATGGCTTATTGGAACAAGATGAATTCTTGGATCCAAAACAGAAGGGCTCATTGCCCACGGACTGCTTGCGCTAACCATTCTTGTTCTAACAATGCGGCTTATATGTCTGCCGATTTTGTTGAATGTAAGAGTCGGCATATCTTCTGAAGGCTCTTTTATTTCTCCATAAGGCACAAGCCCTGTTTTTATTAAAGCCTGGAATCCGTTGCAAATGCCAAGCACCAAGCCGTTGCGTTTTTTCAAAAGCTCCATAACACTGTCTGCAATGCGGCTTTCTCGTAAAACATTCGCTATGTATTTTCCAGAGCCGTCTGGCTCATCTCCTGCGCTGAATCCTCCAGCAAGTGCCAAGATTTGTGAACCGTCAATTTCTTTTTTAAGAGAGTTAAGTGAGTTGACCAAATCTTCTGGAGTTCTGTTGCTGAACACTAAGATTTTTGTTTCTGCTCCAGCCAAGTTGAATGCACGCGCCATGTCGTACTCGCAGTTTGTTCCTGGAAATACAGGAATGATTACTTTTGGTTTAGCGCTGCCTGTTTTGAAAGTAGGATTTTTTCTAGCTTCAGTTAAACTTGCATTAACATCAAGCGCGAACTTTGGAAGAGCCGGCTGCTCTTTTGCTCCAGACACATGAGGGAAAACTTTGTTCAGTTTAGATTCCCATGTTTTTTCAATGTCGCTAAGCTGAATCTGAATTTCTGGAAGCTGATTTACACCCTTTGTCTGAATAGTTATGTACTGCTGATTTTGAGTGAATCCAATTTTGAAAACAGTTCCGTTTACAAAGCCTTCGTTCTCTAATTTTTCTACTTCTGTTTCTACAAGAATTGAACCGTACAAAGGAGTGAACAAGTCGCTCATTGCATCGTCAACATTTCTGTGGAAGCCAATAGCTGTTGCGCTTGAAGGAATTGTATGAAGTGAGCAGCCAATCTTGTTGCCCATTGCCATTTTGCTTACTGCTTCTGCAATTCCACCAGCACCTACAGGATACATTGCGCTGAATTTTCCTTCGCTGTTTAATTTGTAAAGCACGTCTGTATTTTTTTTGAATGTTTCAAAATCAGGCAATAGTTCTTTTGAATAAGGGACTGTTATTAAGTAAATGTAGTCTCCGCCTTTTTTGAAAGCGCCGCTTGTTACATTCTTTACGTTCTCTGTGTTGACTGCAAAAGAAACAAGTGTGTGTGGGACATTCAAGTCTTCAAAAGTGCCGCTCATGCTGTCCTTGCCGCCAATGCTTCCTGTGCCCATTGCTTTTTGTGCGTCAATTGAGCCAAGAAGTGCGCTTGCTGGGTAGCCCCAAGTTTTTGGACTTACTGCCCTGCCAAAGAATTCCTGGAATGTTAAACGGCATGTGTCTGGCTTTCCACCAAGACACGCAACTTTTGATAAAGAAGAAAGAACTGCTGTCTGCGCTCCGTGGTAAGGGCTCCATTCTGCAACACGTGGGTCGTAGCCAAATGTCATTAGGCTTACAGTTGAAGTTTCACGTGGTGACACTACTGGAAGTTTTGCGCACATACCAGCTTCCGGTGTACCTTGATATTTTCCGCCATAAGGGAACAAGACAGAGCTTGCTCCAATTGAGCCGTCGAATCTTTCACCAAGGCCTCTTTGTGAACAGCAAGCCAAGTCGTTCATATTTTTAAGCCATGCGTCTTTTACAGAATCAACTGTTGGTGCCACGCCAAGCGCTTTTTCAACTTGAGCAAGTGGATGAACTAAAGGAGATTTTTC
>JBAXYY010000074.1:0-13371 GCA_041670585.1 Treponema sp.
GAAATGCGTTTGCCTGTTTCTTTGCGGGTTTTAGCATTGATTACGTATTGTTCCATAAAAGAACTCCTTTAGAAAATATTTATAAATCTATAAAACTGGGACGGCAGGATTCGAACCTACGGAATGACGGCACCAAAAGCCGTTGTCTTACCACTTGACGACGTCCCAAAAAGAACTAATTAATTAAGCCTGTTGGGCTGCTTCTGGAATATGCTCTCCAGCTTCAGCTTTTACAGAGCCTGTCTCTACATGACCAGCATTGTATTCTGCAAGAATCTTATCCTGTAAAGCATTGCGAAATTCAGGGCTGATTGGATGAGCAACATCTTTGTACTCACCGTTAGCTGTTTTTCTGCTAGGCATTGCAATGAACAATCCTGTTTTGCCTTCAATAATTTTAACATTATGCACAACAAAACAATTGTCAAATGTCACTGTAACATAAGCCTTTAACTTGCCTTCTGCTTCAACCTTACGGATTCTTACTTCTGTAACTTCCATAAACCCGCACCTCCATAAAACTTTATTTATTTATAACACTGATTTAGAAAGCCAGCATTACATTCCATTTTTTAGACAGCGCTTTTTTCGCTGCTACAGCATCTTCTTTGTTCAGAAAAACACCGTACACTGTTGAACCGGAGCCCGACATATCTGCAAACAAAGCGCCTGTTTCTTTTACATCATCAAGCGCCTCTGCAACTTTAGGAAACTTACTGCAAACAGGGATTGTAAAATCATTTACAAAATTCCATTTTTCAATAGGCCCGTTGTATATCTTTTCCAGCTGTTCACCGGTTAAAACATCTTCGTTTTTTTTGCATTCATCAACAAGCGAATATGCTTCTTTTGTAGAAACAAAAACGTTTGGAAACACAAGCAAAACAAAGTAGTCACTTCTTGAAGCAATCTGCCTTACTTCTTCACCACGACCTGTTAAAACCGCAGTAAAACGCCCTGTCTCTTTTTTTGCAAGCAGCGCATGTGTAAAAAAATAACAGTCGCTGCCAACCTGACCTGCAACATCTAGCATTGCCTTGTCAGAAAGATTTGTGCCGCATAAATTGTCAATGGATTTTAAAAAGGTAGATGAATCACTTGATCCGCCCCCCAATCCACCGCCGGAAGGAATACGCTTTGTTACTTTTACATAACATCCGCAGTCCGCACCAGTCAGCACGCAGAAAGCTTTGTATGATTTAGTAAAAGTATTCTCCAATGGAAGCTCCATTCCAGAACACTCAACTGAACATGTATTTTTATTTTCTGTAAGCGCAACTGTAATTGAATCAGCCACGTTCACTGTTGTAAAAATACTCACCAAATTGTGATAACCGTCATTTCGTTTAGGCAGCACTTGTAGCCCAAGATTTATCTTAGCAAGCGCATTAACAGTAACACTTTGATGCATACGTTCAAGACTATATTTTTTTTCTGGCGTTTTGTCAAGATAGAGAATGAATATTTCCAGCAAGCGCATGGACGCGCGTTCTAATTTTTTCAAGAATTACCACTTGGTATCATTATACTGGACAAAATTCCTTTCGAATTTATTGGACAAAATCGCTTTCGAGCTAGTACACGGATGTATTTTTTAGTGTAATATATTGACAAAAACACTACTGTAATCTACATTCTTTATATCGAGAGCGAGTGTTCTTTTAAATCTTTATTTTCTTTTTTAGGGGTGCGCAATCATGTTCAGAGAAAGTGATTTACCAGAATGTTCATCATTAACTAACTTTTCTTACGATGATGAATACAATGATGATGAGCTAAGCCAGTCGGACGAGTTTGACGATGACGATTCTTCGGAAGATGATCCTTCAGAAGATGATTTAGAAAACGATGAAGAGAATCAGTATGATGACGACTTCAAAGATGACTTTGATGAAGAAGACGATGACGATTTTGACGAGCCGTATGACGACCAAGAAACAGAAGACGGCTATGACAACCGCCAGCGTGGTTTTGACGACGACAATCTTTACAACGATGATGACGATGTAGAAAGCAACAGCGATCCAGATGAAAACAACTAATTTTTAAAATTGGTTTTAAATATAAAAAACCCATCAACTTAAGAAAAATATAAATCTTAAGCCGATGGGATTTTTTTTCTTGCAAGTGTTTTTTATCTTAACTTCTTGCCAGCATGCCACAGCTTTTCAAGCTCGTAGAATTCACGCGCGTCTTTAGTCATAAGATGAACTACAATAACGCCTAAGTCAATTAAGTTCCATTCGTCGCCGTCAGAAGACTTCTGCTTTGTAACATGAATCTGCAAGTCATTTTTGTTTGCATAATCTTTTACATCTTTGTAAAGCCCCTGCCAGTGAGTGCTGCTTGTTACTGTTGTAATTACAAAGTAATCTGTCCAGCTGTTCAATTGAGAAATATCAAGAACTGCTACATCCTGACCTTTTCCATCTTCAATAATTTGCGCAATTTCTAGCGCCTTTTGTTCTGTTGTTTTTTCCATTTATTTTTCCTGCTTAATTAAAACTGATTTATAACTCATTCAACTTTTTCTAGTTCTTCCACCGGTATTTCATTTTCATTTTCTGTAGATTTTTTTCCGCTTTCCCTTACATAGCGGCCGTCAAAATCTTTTCCAAGTATAATTGTAAAGTCAACAGTCGCCGCGCTGTCCAAGCCAGCCTCTTCTGGTTTTACTTCTTCATCAACTATATTTGTGCAATGTATAAAGTCCCCTAGAGCCTTTGCAACTTCTGCATTTCCAATATGGTTTATAATCACCGTATCTTCATAGTCATTTCTATTTGCGTTTGTTGTTCCTAAAATATCGTAGCCTACACTTTGCAAAAGAGCTGATGTATTTCTTGCAAGCCCCTGCACGGAGGTTCCGTTCTGAATGTCAACAACATAAACACGGCTCTGCATAATTCCGTTTTCGCTTACTAAAGAGTTCACTGTCTGCTTTACAACATCCTTTATAAGCTGACCGTCGTAATATGGAAACAAAAGTTTTTTTCCGTCAACATAGCGAATGCTACCTGTAATTACCTGTGGATTAAGCCTCTCTGTGTCTACATTTGAAATTTCATCAAGCAATTTGTAAAGGCTGTTTGTTTCTATATTTGACTTCATTTTAGAAGCGTAAGTTTGGAAATTCTTTTTATTGAACATAACACTTCGGTTGCTTTTTATTGCCGCAAGCAGCGCTATCATAACATTCTGCCGCCTGTCGTCTTGGTCGTCATCAGTTTCTTCTGGAAGAATATATTGTATGTATGTTTGAATTTTGTCACCGTCCAAAGTAACAGCGCCGCTTGGTAAAAGCCAACGTTCACCATTTGAGCCGGAAGCGTCTACAGGGGACGGAACAAAAACCTTCATGCCGCCAAGCAAATCTGTCAAGTCGCCAAAATCAGAAAGTGAAATTTCAATTGAAAAAGGGATTGAAAGGCTTGTTAAGTTTTCTATTTCTGAACGGTATGTATTTATGCCCTTCTCTTTGTAAACTGCGTCTATTCTATCTACACGTCCGCTTCTTCCTTCCGCAGACTCAAGGCTTTGGTAAATTGCGCCAGTGTTTCCTAGAATGTTAAAAAGAGCGCCCTTCTGTGAAACTGGGTAATAAACAAAAACATCTGTGGAAAGCGCATTATTTTTTCCATCATTTAAAACAAAAAGAATTTTAACAACCTGATCGTTCTTTAAGTTTTCTGCAACAGGGTCTGTACGCAAAGAAAGCGCTAGAATTGCACCTACCGCCACAACAATTAAAAGTATTGTTCCTAAAAATATTGCGCTTATTTTTTCACGAGAAATACTCATTTCAATCTCCGCATGCCATGTTCATAGCAATTTGCGCATCGCCTGCAATATCACGTTTTAGGCTTTCACGGAAACGCAATGAAACAAGGGCCGGACTTTTGCCTTGTGAACGAAGGTATTCTATATTTTCATCAAGAACTTGAAGGCATATTTCATTGAGGCTTTTTGAAAAGAGCTTCTCACGATATTCCCTTTTTGACTGAGGGCGGCCCGGCTCAATTTTGTCAGCGACATAAACTATTTTTGCCAAAGGGCACATGCTTGCTCCGCCCAAAGTGTGCCTAGAGACTGCCTGAATAACATCGCTGTCTTCAACGCCAAAGTCCTGCTGCAATTTTACAGCGGCGGCACGTCCATGAAGCAAAGAAGGCTTTGCTTTTTCTTCAGCAGAAATCGGCTGGTTGTCATGGCTTGCCAAAGACATCATTGTTTTGTCATCAAGGTCTTTGCACATGTCATGGGCAAGCCCCGCAAGGTAGCCTTTTTTTGGATCAACTCCAAACATATCGCACATAATCATTGCAGTATCAGCAACGCTTTCACTATGTTCGTAGCGGGCAGGCTTTTCTGCCGCCAATGCGTATTTTCTAATTTTTTCTAAAAGTTCAGGGCTATTTATATCCATATAATTTACCACTACTAATATAATCAAAAACTTGAGAAGGAACAAGGTAGCGGAAACTTTTTCCTTCAGCGATTCGTGTTCTTATGTCAGTGGAGCTTATTGAAAGGAGCGGATTTTCTATTGTTATTGCATTTTTTAAAAGCTCATCTGATAAGATTTGCTCAAAAGTTATGTGAACGTCTTTTACTTTTTCATATTCGCCTAAAGGTTTGTTTGAAAAATTCTTTTTTGATGATAAATCTGACAACGAGTTGAATGATGATTCAGCAACAGCAGAGGGCCTTCGCGCTAAAATCAAGTCGCATTTTTTAGAAAGCTCCTTTGCGTTGCGCCACAAGTGGAAGCCTGAAATCAAGTCGTCGCCCATTACAAGGCCAATCTTGCCTTCAAGGGCGCCCTTGTACTTTTCTTCCAAATAGCAAACTGTGTCGTAAGTGTAGGAAACGCCTTCTCTTTTTAACTCGCAATCCTCAGCTTCAAAACGGCTGTCGCATTCGCAAGCAGACTTTACCATTTCAAGCCTGTCTTTTGAAGAAACAGCGCAGTTCATTTCCTTATGAGGAGGAATGTTTGTAACAACAAAAAGCATTTTGTCGTAGCCCAAGGATGTGCATACATCGTCAGCCAAGGCAAGATGCCCCATGTGTATTGGATTAAAACTGCCGCCTAGGATTGCAAGTTTCATCAGCTTTCTGAACCCGGAGCCTGTTCTTCCATGGAATCGTCTATGGAACGAGAAGCTAAGAATTCACTTTGCTCTTCTGCGTCTGCCGGAGAAACAGCGCCCGAATGATTTTTACCCGGCGTGTGAGTCATGTTCATTTTTTCTACAAGGTCAATTATTGCCTGACGCGAGGCTTCTATATTTGTTCTTGAGGCAACAGACACTGGAATTACAACTGCGGAAGGCTCTTGTTTTTTAATCTGCTCAACTACTTCTTCCGCCCTTTCTGCAGCACCTTCAATGTCTATTTTATTGCAAAGAACTATCTTCTGCTTTTTAACCAAGTCTTCGCTGTAGTTCTTTAGCTCGTTGCAAAGAGTTTCATACGCTGTAAGATAATTGTCGTCGCTGCAGTCAATCATAAAAAGAAGGCCAGCTGTTCTTGAAATGTGCTTTAGGAACTTAATTCCAAGCCCCGCGCCTTCTGACGCTCCTTCTATAATGCCAGGAATGTCTGCAATAATAATGTCAGTGTTCTGGTCAACATGGAGCACTCCAAGGTTAGGAATCTTTGTTGTAAACGGGTAAGGCGCAATTTTTGGACGCGCGTTTGTGAACAAGTCAAGAAGGCTTGATTTTCCAGCGTTAGGGAACCCTACAAGGCCAATGTCAGCCATAATGCTAAGCTCCACACGAAGAGTTTTTTCTTCGCCAGGAGTTCCCTTGTGCGCGTAACGAGGCGCCTGGTTTGTGCTTGACTTGAAGTGAACGTTGCCCCAGCCGCCCTTGCCGCCCTTTAAATAGACAAACTGTTCGTCTTCGCCCTGTGTTGTAAAGTCGTGGACAATTTCATTCGTCTCTACATCGCGTAAAGTTGTTCCCGGGGGCACTGGAATTACAACGTCCTCGCCGTCTTTGCCGTACCTGTTCCAGCCCTGCCCGTCGCCTCCACGCTGCGCTTTTAGAATTGGGTGAAAACGAAGATGGGCCAATGTGCGAAGATTCTTCTTTATGCAGAAAATGACATCTCCGCCCTTGCCGCCATCGCCACCGTTCGGACCGCCTGCGGGAATGTATTTTTCACGTCTAAATGAAATGCAGCCGTTTCCGCCCGCACCAGAGATTACCTTAATTTCAGCTTCATCAGCAAACTGTATCATAATTGTATTCTATCCTTTTTTCATAACAAAAAAAATACCCGACAGGGAAAAACCGTGCCGGGCATTGTAAAATACTAGCTTTTAGAAAAGGACTTACGCTTTTTCTGCAACTGGTTCAACAGAAACTGTCTTACGGCCAAGATGTTCACCGTATACAACTTTTCCATCTTCCATAGCAAATAAAGAATCGTCGCCACTGCGTTTTACATTGTCACCAGGATGAATCCTAGTTCCACGCTGCTTAACAAGAATTGAACCTGCAGTAACTACTTCTCCACCGTATTTTTTTACGCCCAAGTGTTTAGGGTTTGAATCACGTCCGTTTTTGGCACCGCTTCCGCCTTTTGTACGACCCATTTTAATCCTCCGCTGGAATATTCCAGACTGTTATTCAAATAATTCCCGCAATTGCACATTCTTTGGATATTCATTAGATAAAGATTTAATTCCACATCTTATAAAATCCGCTGTACAAATAAGCCTTTCGTTTTTACAGTCAAGGTTTGAATCTTCCACACTGAATGCGAGTTTTCCGCGGGAAGTTGTTTCCGTTTTTACAACAATGCCATTAGTTTTTTCAAGAACCTGTATTGCAGTCCTTAACAAAGAAGAAACCGCAGCACAAACAATGTCCTTTCCTTTTACAGCAAATCCGGCATGTCCAGAAGCATTACAGCTTTTAAGGCTTCCGTCGCTGCTGCAAACTAAAAGCACCTCTATCACTTTATGCTAGAACAACATCCGTTACGCGAACGTTTGTGTATTCCTCACGATGACCAATTAAACGGTGATAGTCTTTCTTGCTCTTGTATTTTAAAACAAGAACTTTTTTATCTTTGAAGCTGTCTTCTACTTCAACTGTGACTTTTGCGCCTTTTACATAAGGTGTGCCTACGCTGACTTTGTCGCCATCGCTTACAAGAAGAACTGTGTCGATGTCAATTTTGTCGCCTTTTTTTGCTTCTGTTTTGTCTACCTGCAAAAGAGCATCTTTTTCAGCTTTGTACTGTTTGCCCTTATACTCAATAACTGCGTACATGTTATAAACCTCTATAATCATATTTGCCGCAGAAAGTAACGGGTTTTCTGCAAGCCGATTAACACTTTAAGTGTTGCGTATTTTATCAGAATTTAGGGGTGTTGGTCAAGAGATAAACTAGTATTCCTCTTCTTCCGTCCATTCTGAATAATCATACACGCAAAGTACATGAATGCTTCCAAGTTTTTCATTATTTATTGTACATTCTTGAACTGACTCTTTGTCTCCAGTATTTTTGAATTCACCTGTTATAACTTCATTTACACTTAAATCTTCATCAGCAATTGTTATTGTAAAGTTGGCATCATGGCTTTCTGGCAGGGAATCGTAATATTTTGAAGAACTGCAGCTATAATAAACAACAGTTTCTGTTTTTTCATCAGTTACAATTGATTTATATAAAGCTTTTCCAAAATCTATTGATGAATATGTTTCATATAATCTTCTCTTATTGCCGCGTGTTACAAAATAGCTAGACAAATCGTCATAACCGTTGTTCATATATTCATCTTTGCAAATACTGTCTGTATATATTGTTTCATTGTCATCAATAAATACATAATAGAAAATTTCGGCAGTATAATAAGTGCGCTTCTTTTTTATTCCAAGATAATTCATTACAGGGGCGCAGCTTGTAAAAATAAAAGGCACAACTATCAATGTTATTAAAATCAAAAACTTACATTTATTTTTCATCATAACTCCACATTAAATATAAACAGAGTCTTGGTATGCACGAACAATTACATGCAATTTAGCGCCGCTTGAAGACACACTGTCAGAAATATCATATGACTTAAAATATGAAGCAAGGGCCTCAAGTCCAGGCACAGAATTTGTAAACGCAAACTTATGCTCTACACCATCTTCTTTATATGAAATTGTTACATCAACTGAATAAGGTGTATTTCTTGAATTTGAATGATATAAACAAACAGAATACAAAGTTGGTTTTACTTCATAAGATTCATACTTTTCAAAAAAAGTAGACCACTCACTGCTTTCTGATGAACAATCGCTTATATCTAAAGCGCCATCTTCTTTTTTAGACACAAGGCCTATAGTTGAATCATAAGGCATTAATTTATCGCAATACTGAGAATCCTGATAAGAGATGTTTCTTTCTGTCGAATCATCTTCAAAATAAAAGTACAAATTCACATAATATTCTGCTGGCCAGTCAGCGCACGAACTTGTTACAAAGGTCGCAGCAATAAGCACTATAAGAAATAATAATTGCCTGAGCTTCATTTTTCCTCCGTTGTGTGATTTTAGAATCATTTACTTTGAAAAAGCAAGCGTTTTTAGAATAACCTTGGTTATTTTTAGCATAACCGTGGTTATTTACTTAAATTCCTCACTTATATTGAAGAGTAAATCCTTGATAACAAGAATTTAGCTGAATTTACCCTGTTGATTTGTAACACTTTATGGGGTAAAAATATTATATTAAATATAAGGAATCTGGAAAAAGCCAGACTTACCCAAAAGGCCCTATTCTATCTTTTCAATTTAAAGAACTTTTGAAGGATTATGAAAGAGCTTTAATTAAATATTTCGGAGGCTTTGAATAATTATGAAAGCTTGGACAAAAAAGGCAATTGGCGTTGCGGCCGTTGCAGCTTTATCTTTTGGTTTTCTTTCTTTCTCTTGTAAAGCAAACCAGGGTTCGGCCAATGTTGCTTTTGCGGAAACAACACCGGCAGTTTCTATTCCACAAGATTCACTTGGAGTTGTGCAGGCAATGCAGACTACGTTCCAGTCAATAAGCAAAGGTGTTCTTCCCGCAGTTGTTGAAGTTGATGTTACAGAGACAACTAAAGTAAAGACAGTCAATCCTTTTAAAGATCTGCCTTTCTTCTTTGGACTTCCGGGCCAAGGGGACAGCGATGGCAAGGACAACGAGGAAGAGCGTGAATATACACAGCAGGGGCTTGGAAGCGGTGTGATTGTGCGCAGAACAGGAAACACTGTTTATGTTCTTACAAACAACCATGTTGCGGGAAACGCCACAAAAATTAAAATCAAGCTGAGCGATGAACGTGAGTTTGACGGTAAACTAGTTGGCACTGATGAAAGGATTGATATTGCGCTTGTTTCATTTGAATCAGATGATAAATCAATTGCAGTTGCAACTTTAGGCGACAGCGACAAGGTTCAGACAGGCGACATTTGCTTGGCGCTAGGAAGCCCTCTTGGATACTTTGGCTCTGTAACACAGGGAATTGTTAGCGCAACTGGAAGAAGCGGCAGCGACATTGGCTCTATAAGCGACTTTATTCAGACAGACGCCGCTATTAACCAGGGCAACTCTGGAGGCCCTCTTGTAAACATTTACGGCGAAGTAATTGGCATTAACAGCTGGATTGCTTCACAGTCTGGTGGAAGCCAGGGCTTGGGATTTTCTATTCCAATCAACAATGTTAAAAAGGCAATTGACCAGTTCATTGACAAGGGCAAGATTGTTTACGGATGGCTTGGTGTAAGCTTGGTTGACATTACAGGCGACTACAAAAAAGACTTGGGCGTTGGTGAAAATACAAACGGCGCTTTTGCAAGTCAGATATTCCTTAATTCCCCGGCAATGAAAGGCGGTATGCGGGCAGGAGACTTTATCACAGCGCTTAACGGGCATGACGTAAAGACAGTTGACCAGCTTGTACGTGAAGTAGGGAACCTTCAGGCAGGAGAAACTGCAAAGTTCACTATCATGAGAGGCAAAGTAAAACTTGACCTTACAGTGAAGATTGAGGAGCGCTCAAAAGACATAGCGGCTGACAACGGGAACTTGTGGCCTGGATTTATACCTTCACCTCTTACTGACGATGTACGCAAGCAGATAAAGCTTGACAGCAAAAAAGTAAAGGGCGTTGTTGTTACAAACATTCAGGAAAAGTCACCGGCGGCGGCGTTAAGGCTACAGCAGGGCGATGTTATCACAGCTGTGAACGACAAGAAAATCACAAGCGTTGAAGAATTCTATGCGGCGCTTGATATTAAGAACAACAAGGAAATTTGGTTCGACATTTACAGCGAAGGGCACACAATAAGCACAAGCCATTACAAAGTTGGCGAGTGAACTGATTTCATAAAATGAAGTGCAGAAAATTTCTAAATATTTTAGAGTTTTTTGTAACCAACTATTAGAAAGCTGGTTTATATCTATGAAACAAAGAGAACAGCTGTAAAGCAAACAAATACTTTTTCTTTCTTTCATAGAAACTCCTTAAAGCAGGTTCAGAATGTCATTCTGGGCCTGTTTTTTTTATTGACTATCATAATCTGAATGAATATACTTTTCACATTTATTTAAAGGAAATATTTTATGAACTTTGTTGAATTATTCATCTTGGCAGTTGGGCTTTCCATGGACGCGTTTGCGGTTTCTATTTGCAAAGGGCTTGCTGTAAAAAAAGTAACTGTAAAGGAAATGGCATTGGCAGGCGTTTGGTTTGGCGGGTTCCAGGCGCTTATGCCTTTGATTGGATATTTTCTAGGCAGCACTTGTGAAAAATACATTACAAAAATTGACCACTGGATTGCGTTTACACTTTTAGTTTTGATTGGGCTGAACATGATTCGAGAGGCTGTTTCTAAAAAAGAAGAATGCACATGCCAGACAAGCTCTTTTGGGTTCAAGACAATGTTCACTATGGCTGTTGCAACAAGCATTGACGCGCTTGCTGTTGGCGTAACTTTTGGATTCTTGCCTAATGTGAATATTTGGGCGGCAATTTCATTTATTGGAATTACAACTTTTGTTTTCTCCGCGGCTGGCGTTAAAATAGGCAGCGTGTTCGGCTCAAAGTATGAAAAGAAGGCGGAGATTGCGGGCGGCGTTGTGCTGATTCTTATTGGAACAAAGATTCTGCTTGAGCATCTTGGAGTGATTCATTTCTAATTTTAAAGGATTTTATAGTCTGGGGAATCTTCTGAAATAAATATTTTTACTTTGCATGACTCAAGGCAGGCGTTGTCGCAGAACTTTGAAATGTCGTAAATCTGCGGGCTTAAAATATCGTCTGGGCTATATGAAGTTTCTATAATGCTTTCTTCACCGTCGCTTGCCGCTCTTGAAAAGGCCCCGTTTATTTTTACAACATCTTCAACTGCGTTCCAAAGCTGATCTTTATTTTTTTCTTCAAACTTCTGCTTTAAAAACACAAGCTGCATTTTTTCAATTTCCTTATGAGGTGTTTCTTCTGGATTAAAGCCGCTCTTTATGTCGCAAGATGAGCATCTTTGCCATTCAGCAAAATCCGCAAAGAAAGAGCACGGTGTGATTTTTAGCGCATTTAAAACACTGTTGAACCACGGGACTGCCCTGCCCTCTGTGTAGAAAGTCTTGCACGCAAAAGCAAGGTCGCGTGAATAGTCCAAGTCTTTTGAAGAAAATATTCCTGTAGGAAGAGATTTCTCATTGCATTCAAGCTGCTCAAAATATATGTGGTTCGGGTAAAGCGAAATTGCAAAATCCAGCCTGTCGCGGAAAAGTTTTGAAGTGTCGCCCTGCTGCACGCCCCACCCCATGTCGAAGCCAAAGACAAGCTCTGAATTATTTAAAAGCGACGCTTTGTTTGAATAAAGTTTTTTATCAAATAAAAGAACAAAGCCGGCACCGTTGTTTTGCTTAACAGTGCCCTCTAACGGAATGTCCAAAGTGCAGTTTATTTTCTGCGCCTCTAGGCAAATAGAATTATCAATAACTTGTGGAAGAACAGGGATTGTTACAAAAAGCTCCGGTGATTTTTCTTCAACAGCTTTTATAAAATTTAGTAAAAGTTTTTTGTCTGAAGAAATATTTTTGTCGTGAAGAGCAAGCTCTGTAATTCCTTTCTGTGAAAAAGAAGGCAGCTCTTGGAGAAGTTTTGCTGTATCAAATGAATACTCTTTTTCCATGAAATGCCTCCCTTATGGAAGCCTCTAAAAACTGCAGCTTTTAGAGATACCTAATTTATTCAACTAATTTTTTTACAAAAGATGAATGCCGGACTTGCCGCATTTTTTAATCATGTCGTCTGGCCATGTGCTTACCTGAATTTCTCCAATGTGAGCCTTTCTTAAAAAGTACATGCACAAGCGTGACTGTCCAATGCCGCCGCCCAATGTCTGTGAAAGCTTGCCGTTTAAAAGCAACGAGTGGAAGTTTAGCTTTGCGCGTTCAGGGCAGCATCTTTCTTCAAGCTGCGCCTTTAATGACTCTGGGCTTACACGAATGCCCATTGATGAAAGCTCCATTGAATTTTTTAGTATAGGGTTCCAAACTAAGATGTCGCCGTTCAAACCTTTGTGTCCGTCTTCTGTTTCTGTAATCCAGTCGTCGTAGTCTGGAGCGCGTCCGTCATGGATTGTGCCGTCTGACATTTTTCCACCAATGCCCATTAGGAAAACTGCGCCGTACTTTTTGCACGCTTCAAACTCCCTTTCTTTTGGTGTTTTATTAGGGTACTGTTTTTGCAAATCATCAGCAAAAATAAATGTGATTTTATTTGGAAGAACAGGCTTTATATCTTCAAAGCGGTCGTAGATGTAGAACTCCGTTTGCTTTAGGCAGGCGTAAATTTTTTCTACAGTTGTCTTCAATTGATTTATTGTTCTGTCTTTAGGGTCAATGCACATTTCCCAGTCCCACTGGTCTACGTAAAGAGAGTGAAGGTTGTCTAATTCTTCATCAGCGCGGATTGCGTTCATGTCTGTGTAAATGCCAAAGCCTGGCTCAAGTCCAAGTTCTGTTACCTTTAGGCGCTTCCATTTTGCAAGAGAGTGGACAATTTCCATTTGAGTGTCGTCCATGTCTTTTACTGGAAATTTTACAGCGCGTTCAACTCCGTTCAAATCATCATTTATACCGGTGCCTGACTTTACAAAAAGAGGCGCTGTTACACGCGTAAGGTTCAGCTCTGTGGAAAGTGAAAGCTGAAAGAAATCCTTTATCATAACAATTGCGTGCTCTGTTTCTTTTTCGTTTAAAAGCGATTTATATCCTTTTGGAATTTGTAGCTGTGACATACTTTAACCCCTAGTTTTAGAATGGAGTAATCTTACTATTTTTTATTTTCTTTGTATAGAAGAGTTTTTATTC
>JBAXYY010000075.1:0-13238 GCA_041670585.1 Treponema sp.
GTCCTTTTTAGCATGCCTTGTTGTCTTCTTCGCAGGCTTCTTTTCGTCTTTTGAAGCGCTGTCTTTTGCAGAAGGTTTTGCGCCATCAGAAGACTTTGAATCTGTTGTTGCAACATCTGTAGAAGTTACTTCTGTTGAAGTTACTTCTGTTGAAGCGCCTGAAGCTTTCTTTCCGGCATCTGACGCAATAAGCTCTTCGCAATGGTTTTCTGCCTTTATAATATCCTCAAACTCCTTGCCTTCCATTGTCTCTTTTTCAAGAAGACGTTTTGCAATGTACTCAAGAAGCGCTTTGTGACTTTTCAAAAGCTTAAGGACAGCGTCGTACCTTTCGTTCATCATGCGGGATATTTCATCGTCAATGTACTTCTGTGTGTCTTCGCTGTATTCACGAACAAGCTCCGGCTCCTGCGAGCTGCCGTAGCCTTTGCCGCTTTTGCCAAGTGTCATGTTGCGGAAGCGGTCGCTCATGCCGTAGTCAGTGATCATGCTTTTAAGAACATCAGTCGCACGGGAAATGTCGTTTGAAGCGCCTGTGCTTATTTCACCAAAGATAATCTGCTCAGCAGCCCTTCCTCCAAGCATAACGTCTACTTCGCCAAGAAGCTGTTTATAGCTCTTTAAGAAGCTTTCGTCCTGGCTTCTCTGCAAAGTGTAGCCCAAAGCGCCCATGCCGCGTGGAATAATGCTTATCTTATGAACAGGGTCGCTGCCTGGAGTGAACGCCGCAACAAGCGCATGTCCAGTTTCATGGTATGCGACAATCTTACGCTCAATTTCCTTAACAACGCGAGTCTTCTTCTGCAGACCGACAAGTGTCTTTTCTATAGCCTCGTCAAAGTCGTCCATTATTACAACTTTACGGCCATTTCTTACTGCAAGAAGCGCCGCTTCGTTTACAATGTTAGCCAAGTCAGCGCCGCTAAAACCGCTTGTGGCATGTGCAATTGAATCAAAGTCAACACTGTTGTCTATTTTAACATTCTTTGCGTGTATTCTAAGAATTGCCTCACGTCCCTTTACATCTGGCTTGTCAACAACAACCTGCCTGTCAAAACGGCCTGGTCTTAAAAGCGCCGGGTCAAGCACGTCAGGTCTGTTTGTAGCCGCAAGAACAATAAGCCCCTTCTCATTGTCAAAGCCGTCCATTTCCACAAGAAGCTGGTTCAATGTCTGCTCACGCTCATCATTGCCGCCCAAGTTGTTAACACGGCTCTTGCCAATTGCGTCAAGCTCATCTATGAAAATAATACACGGAGCTTTTTCACGTGCTGTCTTAAACAAATCACGAACACGGCTGGCGCCAACACCAACGAACATTTCCACGAAGTCAGAGCCGCTAATTCTAAAGAACGGAACTCCAGCTTCTCCTGCCACAGCGCGGGCAAGCAAAGTCTTACCAGTTCCAGGCGGTCCTACAAGAAGAACACCCTTTGGAATTTTGCCGCCAATATCTGTATATTTCTTAGGGGACTTTAAGAAGTCTACAACTTCCATAAGCTCCTCTTTTGCTTCGTCAACTCCCGCTACATCAGCAAAGCGTGTCTTTACTTTTCCCTCATCAACAGCTTTTGCGCGTGAAGAGCCTGAGCCAAAAATTGAGCCCATGCCGTTCATGCCGCTGCCCATCTTTCTGAAAATAAAGAAGTACACAATAAAAATAAATGCAAATGGAATAATCAAATTGATTAAAATCTGCATAAAGTAGTTGTTTGATTTTGTAACAAATTTATAGTCAACGCCCTTTTGGTCAAGCAAATCAATAAAGCTCTGCATAAGAACGCCGCTTGTTTTGTAAACGCCGGTATTGTCATTGCTGCTAAAAATAGACTTGCTGCTTGAAGTGCTAGCGTTTCTGCTGTAGCCAATGAAATAATTTTCACCAAGCTCCACGCGTGTAATTTCGCCGCTTTCAATAAGGCTTCTAAATTCAGAGAAGTCAACTAAGTTGTCTGGCTTTGAAACAAACAGAAGGTTCAATACAGCCATTATACCTAAAACAATCAGCAACAAGCCCCAAAACGGCAGCCTTTTTTTATTTCCAGGCTTTTTGTTTTTATCATCTTTATCGTTTGGTTCAGTTGATAATTTAAAGAAGTCATAAGGATCTCTTTCGTCCTTGTTTTTTTTGTCATCATCATTATCACTCATTTTCTACCTCAAAAAAAAACTTATGCTGATTTAGGAAAATTTAAATTTCCTTTCTTATAATATAAATAGAATAATTTTTTACAGCAACTAAAATATATTATAAATAAAATATAAGAAAAATTCTATCTATAGTCATTGTTAATTTTAATAAAACAGAATTTATTTTAATTAGAAAAGCCTTCCGCCGTGGCTCCGTCCCGAAAAAGGCTTCCGCGCTTCGCTTGTGCAGATTTTTTCGTGCCAAAGCCCCTGCTCCGGCTTTAATTTTTATGACAAAAATCAACATCAGTAAAATTAAAAATAATATTTAAAATATAAACAAAAAAATAGGTAAAAATATAAGAAAAATTCTATCTATAGTCATTGTTAATTTTAATAAAACAGAATTTATTTTAATTAGAAAAGCCTTCCGCCGTGGCTCCGTCGAGAAGTTAATTCACTATTTATGCTAAACTTTTTGTTATGAATTCCGATACTTTGAAAGAGAGCAAGTGTTTTTTAATAATACTTAACGTATCAAAAGATAATACTATTTTTATGTGGAGTAATTTATGGGATACAATGTAACAGGATACAAAGCATATAAAGACGCAAGTGTAAAGACTGCAAGCCAGGGAAAGCTTGTTGTCATGCTGTATGAAGAGGCAGTAAAACAGCTTGAAAAATCAATTGAAATGATTGACGATGGAAATAAAATTGAAGCTACAAAAATTGAAAACTTTGGCAACGCGCTCCAGAAAGTTGAAGATATAATAACAGAACTTGAAGTAAGCCTTGACATGGAACGTGGTGGAGAAATTGCAAAGAACCTTATGTCGCTTTATGTTTTCTTCAATAAACAGCTTCTTGAATCAACTATTTCACATGACAAAAAAATTCTCATTTCAATAAAGGACCAAATGTCAACGCTTAGAGACGCTTGGATTCAGGCGGCGAACAGCACTGCGAACACAGAAACCTCTATGCCGCAGGACAGGCCTTCTTTAAATATAACGGGCTGATTTTTATAAATACTAACATTAAGCGGGCACTTCTAAACTGGCACTTCTAAAGGCAAAGTTTTTTTTACAGGGGATAAAATATGGAACAGGAACTTTCAAAAAAAGAGTTGGACGAAAGAGTTGCAATTCTTAGAAGATTAAGAACACTTCTTGAACAGCAGCGCGCTAAATTTCAAGAGTACCTTTCTGTGCTTGAAAATCAAGAAAGCAAAATCTCTGAAGAAGACGCTGACTCTATAATTGCACATAGCGAGCTTGAAGAGCAGATTGTTTCAGGCATTGGCTCACTGCAGAAAGTCATTGTCCCTATGCAGAAATTATGCCAGACTTCAAATGCCGCTTCTTACAACCCTGCTGAATGTAAACCTGTTGCGGATATTCAAAATGACTTGGTGAAGCTACAAGCGCAAGTTCTTAAACAGAATGAAAGGAACCAGGCTTTGTTACGCACACACATTACAGATATAAAACGGCAGATTGTGGAATTTAAAAACCCTTACCGCAACATTAAATCAATTTACGCAGAGCGCGGCGCTGTTGGAAGCCTTGTGCACATTGACGCCTAGTTTTTTCATATCTTCCTAAAAGTCCGTAGTAGAGTTTTTCTGCTGCGGATTTTTTTTATCTTCAACAAACAAATGTCTTTGTTGATAATTCCCCACTGATAATTTATAATCATCAATATAACAAACATTCAACAGAGGTTTGTTGAATAAATAAAGGTTGATTAACTTTTTTAACAAAACACACAGCTGACAATAGACAGGGACCCGCCGCGGCTCTGGCGGTAACAAGCTGGCTGAACAGGGCGAGAGTGGCACCCTATCTATTGCCAGCTGTGTGTTTGAATAATTCAGCAAAGTTTTTTGTTATTTTAAATAAACCTCTTTTGAACTTTTATGTAAATTAGATTTGGAGAATTAAATGGCAGAATCAAATGGCGACGGACAGAACGAGCTTATTAAAGACAACACAGTTTATATTTTAGACGCGTACGGTTTAATTTACAGGGCGTACTTTGCGCTTTTTTCCCACCCAATTGTGAATGTTAAAAATGAGAACATCAGCGCTGTTGTTATTTTCTTTAGAAATTTAAAGGCGCTTCTTTCTAAATACAATCCGCAATATTTAGCGGCTGCATTTGACTCAAGGACGCCAACTTTTCGCCATAAAAAGTTCCCGGCTTACAAGGCGACAAGGCAGAAGACTCCAGAAGATTTGCACGCGCAAGTTCCGTGGATTGAAGAAATACTTAACGCGTTGAACGTGCCTGTTCTAAGAGTTGACGGCTACGAAGCTGATGACATTATAGCGACAGTTGCGACAGAATGTAAAATAAAAAACAGAGGCTGCAGAATCTTAAGCGGCGACAAGGACTTAATGCAGCTTGTTAATTCAACTTGCGAAGTTATGAAGCCAGACAAGACAAACGGCGGCTGGGAAGTAGATGGCGTTGAAGGCGTAACAAATGAATGGGGAATTCCACCAGAAAAACTTTTGGACCTTCTTTCTTTAACAGGCGACACTGCTGACAACATTCCGGGAGTTAAAGGCGTGGGCGACAAAACAGCTGTAAAACTTTTACTGCAGTATGGCTCGCTTGACGAAATCTACAATCATGCGGCGGAAATAAAAGGCGCGCTTGGTGAAAAAATTCGCGGCGACAAAGACAGCGCTTATCTTTCTAAAGACTTGATTACACTTTGCTCTGATGTTCCTGTAAAACTGGACTTTGACTCTTTTACAACGGGCAACCTTGACTACAACGGAGCGGGCAGCTGCTTAATAAAATACGGCGCGGACGCTGTGGGGCGTGCGTTCATTTCTTCTGGAAAATCAGAAGGCACTGTTGGTGCAACAGAAAACGCTGTTCACGGAGCTAGTCGAAGTGACACTGTTGGAGAAACAGATTCCTCCACTTCGGTCGGAATGACAGACGCTGGTGGAATGACAGACGCTGGTGGAATGACAGACGCTGATGGAACAATAGATAACGAAGAAGCGCCTCTTGCATTAAAAAAGAACGTCGGCAGCTACAGGCCTGTGACAAAACTAGAAGAGCTTGATTCAATCATAGAAAAAGTTCTTTCTTCAACAGAAAAAGAAGTTGCGTTTGACACAGAGACAGACAGCTTGGACACAAACAGCGCGAACCTTGTTGGATTTAGCTTGTGCATTGAAAAGGGCGTTTCTATCTACGTGCCAGTAATCTTGCCAGGCGGAATGTTCGCTCCAGAGACAATTGCAAAATCTGACTGCCTTAACGCATTAAAAAAACTTTTTTCAAGCAAAGACGCCACTGTGATTATGCACAACGGAAAGTTCGACCTTGAGGTCCTTCACACGAACGGCATTGAAGAGCAGCCAAAATGCAAAATCGTTGACACAATGATTGCCTCTTGGCTTTTAAATCCAGACGCGCTTGGAAAGTCTCCATACAGCTTAGAGTACCTTGGAGAAACAAAGCTTGGCCTTTCTGGAATTGAGTTCACAGATGTTGTGGAAAAAGGGAACACTTTTGCGGATGTTGTCTTGGAAAAAGCATACCCTTACGGAGCGGAAGACGCTGACTTCACATGGCAGCTGTGGCAGATTTTTAAGCCAGCACTAAGAAAAGCGAACCTTGAAAATTTATTTTACAACATGGAAATGAAGGTGCTTCCAATTCTTACACGCATGGAAGAAACAGGCATTCACTTGGACAAAAATATTCTTGCTGACTACAGCGTGGAGCTTGCAAAAAACATAAAGGACAAAGAGGCTGAAATTTACAAAGAGGTCGGGCACGAATTCAACATTGCCTCAACAAAGCAGCTTCAGCAAGTTTTGTTTGAAGAGCGAAAGCTTACTCCTGGCAAAAAAACAAAGACAGGTTACTCTACAGACACAGCAGTTCTAGAAGACTTGGCTTCCTGGGACCCAGTGCCAAAAAAAATATTGGAGTACCGCTCATACGCAAAACTGCAGAGCACTTACGTAGAAGCCCTGCCCCTTCTTGCAGACAGCAAAAGCAGAATACACACTTCATTCATTCAGACAGGAACAGCCACAGGCAGACTTTCCAGCCGCGACCCTAACTTGCAGAACATTCCAGTCCGTGACGAAGCAGGCAGAAGAATAAGGGCGGCGTTCACAGCAGTGCCGGGGACTGTTTTAATTTCTGCTGACTACGCGCAAATAGAGCTTGTTGTTTTAGCCCATCTTTCAAATGATAAAAACATGTGCGAAGCTTTCCGCAATGGGGTTGATGTCCATAAGTCAACAGCATCGCTTTTGTACAATGTAAAGCCAGAAGATGTTACGCCGGAAATGAGACGCGCCGCAAAGACTATAAACTTTGGAATAATGTACGGCATGAGCGCGTTCAGGCTTTCAAACGAGCTTGGCATTACAAGAACAGAGGCAAAGAATTTCATAGACACATACTTCACAACTTACTCCGGCATAAATCTTTTTAGAGAGCAGACAATTGAAAACGCAAAGAAGAACGGCTACGTTGAAACAATAATGGGCAGAAGAAGAAGCATCCGTGGAATAAACAGCCGCAACAAGTTGGAGCAGCAGGGCGCTGAACGAATTGCGCTTAACACTCCAATCCAAGGAAGCGCCGCTGACATTGTAAAGCAGGCAATGATTGACGTACAAAATGCGCTTGATGAAAAAAAGTCAAATGCAAAAATGCTTCTTCAAGTTCACGACGAGCTGATTTTTGAATGTCCAGATGATGAAAATCAAATTGAAGAAAACATTGCTGTTATAAAAGACAAAATGGAAAACGCGTTCAAGCTGAATGTGCCTCTTCGTGTAAGCATTGAGCACGGCTCTAACTGGGGAGCGTTCCATTGATTCTTTGTGTAACAGGCCCAATGGCAGCCGGTAAAAATGCAGCCAGCGACATCTTAGTTTCAAAAGGTTTTGCTTCTGTTGACGCAGATGTCGTTGCCCACACCGCTGTTGAAAATTCAAAAGAGAAGATTCTTTCAACATTCGGCTCAATTGCAAAAGAAAAAAATATTTCTTTGCTGAATAAAGACGGCACTGTTAACAGGCGCGCTTTGGGCAGCTTAATTTTCACAGACTCCTCTCTTGTAAAAAAGCAGGAGGAAATTGTCTTCCCAGAAATAAATTCTTTGCTGAATAAATTTATAGAAGAAAACAAAGGCCATGACATTGTAATAAACGCAACTGTTCTTTACAAAGTTCCTCTCATAAAAAAAATTGACTATGTTCTTTTCATAGACACTCCTTATTTGCAAAGGCTTATCCGCGCAAAAAAAAGGGACAACATTCCTTTAAAACAAATTGCCTCACGTTTTTCACAACAAAAAGGACTTTTTGCTAAATATAAATCTGCAAATGCCGATACTATAAGAGTATGGAATACCGGCACAAGGCTAAGTCTAGAAAAAAAAATTGACAAATTCCTTACCAAATGCCGGCAGGGGATTTAGATTATGGATCAAAAAAGAACACTTTGGATTACAATCGCAGCAGGTGTATTTTTACTTGTTGTAGTGGGAGCAGCCCTTATACTTTATTCACCGGCCGCTAAAAAAGAAACACAAGTCGCTTATAATGATTCAAGTGATGTTTGGGTTTCACCAACTCTTCCTTCTGTACCAGCTGACTCATTTTCACAAGGGACAGCATCTACACAAGGCGACTCACAAGCTTTGCAAAATCAAAGCACACTGCCTACGAACGGACAATCTTCAACTACAGTTCCAGCAGATGAATCAACTACACAAGGCAACAGTTCAGCACAACCAAACGGCATTACTCAGACAGACAATCTTACAGTGATTGCAAACGGCACAACAAATGTCATTGGCTTAGGCAACACAGCAACACCAAATACTACAACAATTGATTTGAACACACTTAAAACACCAAACACAAATGTCACTGCGAACAACCAAGCAGCGCAAAATGCAATTGATGAAGCAACCGTTACACATGAGCAGACTGTGGTAAAAGAAAAATATGAAGAACCTGCTAAAAAGGCTTCTACAGCTTCAACTTCTGCAAAGACAACTGCAAAATCAGCAAGCACTTCTTCTGCAAAGAAAGTTGAAAAAACAACTACTCCAAAAAAAGCAGCTGTTGCAAAAATACCAGACCAGTTCTGGATTCAAATACTTTCAAGCTCTGTAAAAAAGAATGCTGATGAAGCACGTACAACACTTGATTCTAAAAAATTGCCAGCTGAAGTTTTCACATATAAAGATTCAAAAGAAACTTTATACTACAGAGTCCGCGTTGGACCTTACACAACAAAAAGCGAAGCTGAATATTGGCAGTCTAAAATTGAAGAAATTGAAATGTTTGCTAAATCTGGAAGCTACATTACAAACTCTTCAGCTCCAAAAAAATAATTTTATAAATAACATAATCTAAATGAAAAAAACAAACGCAATGCGCATCTTAGATGGTGCGCATATTTTTTATGAAACAAAAGAATACCCTGACGACGGCGAGCACGTTCTTGAGCGCGGCGCTGCTGAAAAAATAGCGGAGGAGCTTGGAATAGAACCTGCGGCTGTGTTCAAAACAATTGTCATGCGGACAGAATCAAAAGAATGTGTCGTGTTCTGCCAAAGCGCGCTTCACGAAATAAACTTAAAGAAAGCAAGAAATGCTTGCGGCGCAAAGGAAGTTTCTCCTGTAAAACCGGAAGAGCTTCTGCAGCTTACAGGCTACATAAGAGGCGGCTGTTCCCCATTAGGCATGAAAAGGCAGTACCGCACTTTTATAGACAAGTCGGCCTTAGACCACGAAAAAATTTACATAAGCGCAGGCGTGCGTGGCGAGCAGATAGTTATTTCACCAAAAGATTTAATTGCCATCTCTCACGCAACACCATGTGATCTAGTGCTGGAATAATTGTGAATTTGCGGGATTTGTGGCTTACGATATTGATAATAAAATAATTCTTGCTCCAAATAAAAATACACAGTCATTTCTAAATTGCACCAAGTGAGCACAGGACGTGCGTGCTAATAATTGTTGGATTTGCCGCTTTCAATTGAGCTACTTTGACAAATCCAACTCAAAATGAAATAGCACGGTCACATCTAAATTGCACCAAGCAAGCGCACGGACGCGCGTGCTAATAATTGCAAGAATTACAGCTTGCAATTACGCTGCAGAGATAATTCTTGCTCCAAATAAAAAATACACGAGGTATTTTTTATTTGGATGTCATATTCACCACTCCGTCCCAGTCGCCAGGTACGCCTGTTTCCAAGTAGTCCTTGCACCTTGACGCGAACACAAGAGGAGACTCGTCAGAAGGGAAGCACTTGTTGGCTTCGACAAACTTTTTGCCCGCCTTCTGAAATTCCTTGTTCAAATACAAATCAAGGCCTTCATGGAAAATATCAACAGACTGCTTTTGATCTTCTGGAAGCTCTTTTTTAAAGCCTAAAATATTGTAAAGCTGTACAGGCTTGTTAATTCCAATAACACGCACCTTGTCAAAACGGCGAGCAAGTATTTCACCTTTATGAGCACCTCCGTCCGCTTCGGTCCATGTCTGCTCAGACGCAAGAATCCAAGAATGGTACACTTTGTTTACACCCTCAAGACGTGACGCAAGGTTTACATCGTTGCCCATGATTGTGTAATTCATCTTCAAGTCAGTGCCCATGTTTCCTACAACCATGTTGCCAGTATTAATGCCAACACGCGACTCAAGCTCACGAGGAATGTCGCCAGAAGCAAGATGCTCTTTGTTATAAGCCGCCTCAAGCTGCTTCATACGAATGCCCGCCGCGCAAGCACAGTAAGCATGGTCTGGGTTGTCAAGAGGAGCGCCAAAGAATGAAACAATTTCATCACCAATGTATTTGTCTATAGTTCCTTGGTTGTCCATAATAGCGTCGCTAAGCTGCCCCAAGTAAACATTAAGAACAGAAACAAGCTTTGTAGGAGTAACCATTTCGCTGAATGAAGAGAAGCTCCTTACGTCAGAGAACAAAGCCGTCATATGCTTGTCCTCGCCTCCAAGTGTAAGCTTTGAAGGGTCCTTTACAATAACATTAACAACATCCTTAGAAAGATATGTGCTGAACGCCCTTCTTAAAAAGCTCTTGTCCTTTTCTGCCGTAACAAAATGGAACAAAGTCTCGCCAACATAAGAAGTTATTGCAATCAACGCAGGTGCCAAAATTGGAACGTAAATTCCAAAGAAAGCCATAAGTGCAATAATCAAACCTGTGGGAAGGAAAACATAAATAATGCCAAGACTGTTTTGTTTTCCAGAGCTCATGTGCCTTGTTATAAGAATAAAAATCAGTGCTGAAGCAAAAGCAAGCACTATTCCCCAAAGCCAGTTTATTGGAGTTATAAAGTCACGCTGAATAATTGTGTTAAGAACGTTGGCATGTGTACCAACATTTGCATAGCTGCGCTTAAACGGAGTTACGCCCAAATCTGTAGTGGCAGTTGAAGTGTTTCCAACAATGCAGAACTTTCCGTTGTATGCATTTTTCATTTCATTAAAATTTGAGTTGTAGTCAGACAAGTCCTGCTTTAATGCAGCAAAAACATCTTTAACAGTTTGCTCTGCCTCTGCTACATTTTCCACTTCAGAAGAAAGCTCATCTAATCTTGATAAAATGGAATTATCATAGCCTGCGTCAAGGAACGACTGCACATGTGTAAAATAAGCCGCGCGCGCCGCAAAATAATCATCATAATCACTTTGAGAAATTCCGCCGTCAACAGCAGCGCCAGTTTCATCATAGCCTTTGCACATTCCAAGAAGGCTCTCTTTATATGCGTTTAGCTCATTGTACTCATCTTTTAAAGAAACAGCATCTGCTAAATAAGGCAGGTCGTAGCCTTCATTGTCGCGGACTGTAAGCTGGTCTGAAAAATATGAAAGGTTGTATACAATTTTAGATTCTATATCATTTAAAAGGAATAAATCTTTTACAGGATTATGCTTGAAGCTGTCGCCAAAGTCCTTGTGAAGCCAGTTGATTAACATTCTGCCGTGGCTGTCCAAAGGAATTGTCACATTAGTGCGCTCCTTTTCTCCGGGGAAAAGCGCATTTTTTATTATAAGCTTTTTGCCTTTTCTTTCTATTGAATCAGGCTGAATTATGTCTAAAAGCGGTGCAAAAACAAGCTGTCCCACATACTCGCCGTTGTAATTTGCAAGAAGCTCAATTCTTCGCCTTGTGCCGTCTTTATCAACAACAACGTTTGTAAAGCCCGCGCCCTGTGCAAAGCTGATTATTGAATGGATTGCAGGAGAAAATCCTCTTATAGCGTTTGCCGCCTCTTCTGCTGAATACTGGTTAGACTTTTCTATAAGGCCATTTTTATCATCAATATTCTTAAACATAAAGCGCTTGTGAACATAGTCCGTGTCTTCCTTGCTAACAGGAATGCCAACGTCCCTTGCGCCTATTGTAAGCCATGTGTTACCAAAGAACTGAACCGCTCTTGCAAAATAAGTGTCGTTGTCGCGGAACATATTGTCTGTAACGCTCGTGTAAAGTGTCTGAAGCGAAGGATCAACATAATCAGTTATCATCTGGGAAGAAACTTCACTAACTTCCCCTTTAGAAATCTGACCTTGCGCAATTGCGGTAGAAAGCTCGTTTATTACACCTGAAATCTCAGCCTCTCCATTAGAAAAAGCCTCTGCAACTATGTCTACAGCCTTTGGATTTACACCAAGTTTTGCAGGCGAAAGGTACTCAATATCGAATACAGCCTTGGAAGCGCCCAGTTCCTTCATTCTAATAAGGGCATCACCTAAAATGTCACGGCTCCACGGCCACTGTCCCAAAGCATTTATTGAATCATCGTCAATATCAACAAAAAGAATGGAATCACTTGATTTAGCTTCCTTTTTTGTGCCAAGCATAATGTCGTACAGACGGTAATCTATCTTCTGAAGCGCCCCAAAACCCTCTAAAAGAGCAAAAATCACTGTTACTGACAGTAAAATCACTAAATCCAAGTTAGTCTTAAAAAAAACTTTTTTATTATCCTTTGCCATGACAAAAAGTATATCATATGTTATACTTAAAATCAGATTTATTTTGGAAAAAAGAGGATAATTCGCAATGAAAAAAATTACAATTCTTTCTATTGCTTTTGCCATTTTCTGCACAACAGCAACATTTGCCCAATCAGCAGACAGACTTACTGAAATGATAAAGACAAAAGAAGCTTCATGGGGACAGGCATGCTATTTTTCTGCAGTCTACTCAGGCTTTGTAAGTGAAGACGCACCTTATGCAGACGCAATAACCGCTCTTAATGAAAAGGGATACTTCAAATCAACTCCAAACGAGGATGCTCCTATTTCTTTAAAGGACTATGCAAACATCTGCGTAAAAACTTTTAATATCAAAGGAAGTTTGTTCTATACAATCTTTAAAACACCAAGATACGCTTTTAGGCTTCTAAAGGCAAACGGGCTTATTCCTTCATCTTCAGATCCTTCAAAAATTTCAACAGGGCACGAAGCTCTTGATCTTTTTACAAACTGCATGGATAAATACAGAGAGGGGGCTGAGTAATGAAAAGCATTTCTAAAAAAATAATATTATCATCACTAATTTTAACTGCTGTTTTTGATTCTTTCGCTTTTGACTTTGGCGGAACTGTTAGCGATACAACAAAATATTCTGGAACAGACGCTAGCAATCTTACGCTTGATCAGAAGAATGCAGCGACTTTGTGGGCAAGAGCACCTTTTAACAACGCAGGAACACTTTATCTTGCGGCTGAAGGAACTGCCCAGTGGAATTATGTTCAAAACACAAACTCTACAATATGGTCTGCGGACTGCACATTGCTCAAGTTTGGTGGCATTTTTAATTTATCATCAAATACAAAGCTTCTGCTTTCCATAGGACGATACTCAGTTACGGACGCGACAGGCCTTATTTTTACACAGGCTTGCGATGGCGTTTTGGCAAACCTTAACATGCAGCGTTTTACAATGAGCGTTTACGGCGGCTACACGGGGCTTTTAAATACACAGAACATAACGGAATTAAATGCTTCTGACTCTGCCTACTCTTACGACAGCACAAAAGTGTATGACTTTGCGGCTCCTTA
>JBAXYY010000076.1:0-13188 GCA_041670585.1 Treponema sp.
AAACGTTGCCATCTTCGCATTCTAAAAAAGAATTGCTGTTTTTCAAAATTGAATCAAATCGATTTTCTTTAACAAGTTTGAGGTATCTTGTCCGCAAAAAAAAGGCAGACCCTGACTCCGAAGTTATTTGATAAACTCCAGGTAAAGTCTGCTTTATTCCACAAATCGTCATTTGCAAAATCATTAACTGCAGAAAGCATAAACACACTTTCCACAGAAAATAAATACTAACGTTTGCTGAACTGGAATCTTCTGCGTGCGCCTGCCTGACCGTATTTCTTGCGTTCAACCATACGTGAATCACGTGTAAGATAGCCGTTTGCTTTAAGTGATGTGCGGTTGTCTGGATCTACCTGTGTAAGAGCACGGGCAATTCCATGTAGACAAGCTGCTGCCTGTCCGTTAAGACCACCACCTACAACATTGATAAGAATGTCGTATTTATTATCGCTTGATGTAACAAGCAATGGCTGATGTACAACTTTTACCTGTTCGTCTGAGCAGAAATAGTCTTTTACATCTTTTCCGTTTACTACAATTTTACCAGTTCCTTCACGTAAGAATACACGTGCAGTTGCTGTCTTTCTTCTTCCTGTACCAATAGCTATATTTTTTACCACGATAGACTCCTAATTACACATCAAGTGGCTGCGGTTTTTGTGCAGCATGTGGATGTTCACTACCAGCGTAAATTTTTACGTTGTCCATTAAAGCACGACCAAGACGACCGTTTGGAAGCATTCCTGCTATTGTGCGGCGTAAAGGATCTTCTGGATGTTTTGCAATCAATTCATTGAATGAATATGAGCGCAATCCACGAACATAGCCTGTGTAATGACGATACATCATATCAGTTGGCTTGTTGCCTGTAACCTGAATTTTTTCAGCGTTAATGATTACTACATAATCACCCATGTTTTGATTAGGTGTGTATGTAGCCTTGTTTTTTCCGCGAAGAACACTTGCGGCTTTTGCAGCGACACGGCCTAGAGTTTTTCCTGACGCATCAATGATGTACCAGTTTTTCTTGGCATCGTTTTCGTTAACATAAATAGTTTTCATGTATATACCTTTCTATAAATCAATTTGCCTTGTATTTTGCATCGAACACTTGGCAATTTACGAACAATGAGCAATCGTTCGTAATATATACGGGGTAACAGAATATATCATTTTTTAACGAATTTAGTCAATGGTAAATCTTCAACAATGTGCTGATTATATTCAAAATGACAATTAAGTAAAAGCATGTTAAAATATAAGGTAAAAAAATAAAAAGGAGGAGTTTACTATGACTCAGGAAGTTGTTAAAAGTTCTAGAGCTGGATCAGACGAAGCTGTAAAAGAGCTTGTTTCTCAGTTAAAAAAACCACTTTCAGAATACAAGGCAGTTCTTTTCTTTGCCTCTTCATCTTATGAGTTTGCGGAAATGTCTGTTCAAATAAAGCAGAATTTTCCAAATGCAGAAGTTATAGGAACAAGCACATCTGGTGAAATTTCAAACTACGGCTTTGCAAAAAACAGTGTTGTGCTTACGGCCCTCACATGCACAAAAACACAGTTCGCAGGATTTATCTTGCATGATGTTGACAAGTACCCTATCACACAAAAAAATTCAATTTTAGACGCTGCTAGAAAATGCGGCATTATGTTGGAAAGCACAGAATCACATAAAAATTCATTTGCTATAACTTTTGTAAACGGACTTTGCAACGCAGAAGAGGCGCTTCTTTCACTTTTATATGCGTTTATAAAAGACGACAAATTTATTGTGGCTGGCGGCTCTGCTGGCGATGACTTAAAGTTTAAGCAGACTTTTGTTAGCTACAATGGTGAAACAGTTTCAAACGGAGCTGTTGTTCTTTTTGTAAAAACTTACGGCTCTTTTGACATTAGAAAGGAAAATATTTTCACTCCTTCAGGCAAGCTTATAAATATTACACAGGCAGACACTTACTCAAGAAAAATTATCAGCTTGGACGGCGTGAATCCTAAAAAAAGATATGCAGAGGCGCTTGGTCTTACTGAAAGTGCTATAAGCGACGCTGTTCTGTCACACCCGTTTGGCCGTGTGTTTGGCGGCAAAATGTTCATTTCTTCAATAGCGGGCTTTAACAACGATGGCACAATAAACATGTACTCCAGGGTTCTTCCCAATTCGACTGTTGAGCTTTTAAATCCGTTGGTGCCAGAAGAAATTGCAAAAAAAACAAGCGAAAGTATTTTGCAAGAAATTCCAAAACCAGACTGCGTTATTGTCATAAACTGCATTCTTAGAACAATTATGTTCGAGCAGCAAAACAAGACAAATCTTTTGCTTTCAAATTTCAAGAGGACATTCCCAGTGTTCTGCGGATTTTCTAGTTATGGCGAGCAGATTGGAAAAATAAATTCCAACCAGACTCTTGTTACAATTGCAATTGGAGAATAATTATGGAAACATCAAATCTCAATATTGGAGCTATAAATAATGAAAATGAAAGCGCTATAAACGGCGGCTTGGAACTTGCACAGCTAATTATAAACCACTGTTCAAAAAATGCCGGCGGAACTTCATTGCAGTCGTACTTGGACTCTTCCGGGCAGAATTCAGACTCTTACAAAGAGCAGCAGAACACTTTTCAAACAATTGTTGACATTGGACAAAAAACTGAGCAAAACGCAAAAGAGCTTATTTCTTCAATAAACAATAACAATAATGACATTGAAAAAATCTCACAGTCATTTGATAAATTTTCACAGTCGGTAAAAACAGTGTCTGACTCTAACAGGGACTCTTCTTCCAAACTTTCTAGCATTTCCGACCAAGTTAAGGACATTGTAAAACATGCTGAGGAAATAAATGAAATTTCTGAGCAGACTAACCTTCTGTCTTTTAACGCCTCTATTGAAGCGGCAAGAGCAGGTGAAGCTGGCAAAGGTTTTAGAATTATTGCAAATGAAGTAAAGCTTTTGTCTGAAAGCACAAGAAAAACTTCTGATGAAATTGCAAAGATGATTCAAAAACTTGGAGATCAGATTAAGATTTTTATTGACGAAACTAATGAAACAAACAAAAAGCTTAATGAGCTTGTAAATTCAACAGTTGAATCTAAAGAGACAACTTCTGAAATAAAAAATGACTTTATGAAAAATACAGAAAGCGCAGAAAACATTCTTAACTTGATTGGAGAAAACAGAAAGCAAATAGAAACAGCGGTCTCAAATGTTAAGACAAATGAATCTGCAAACAGCGCGCGCATACAGAAGATTGCGGACAACGCTTCTGAAAACCTTGTGCTTTTTAACGACATAATCTCTTTTTCTATAGAAATTGCGGAAGTGTTTAAATACTTGCAAAAACAGTAGCAGTTTATTTAATTCTGTTGACGATTAACTTAATCTGTGCGATATTTAAATATATAAATTTTATGGAGATAAAACAGTATGGTAGCTTTGATTGTTGGTATTATTCTTATTCTATTTTGTGTATTCGCTTGTTTGCCTTCAGCTTTGTGCGGCTTTGGACTTACATGGGGCGCTGATGTTGTGAACTTCTTAAAAGGTTGCGCACCAGTTCTTGCGGCTTTTATTGGCTTAATTGCAATATTCATTGGATTTGCTGATATTAAGGACAAAAAGGAAGCTAAAAAAGAAGAGCAGGCGGCTAAGGCAGCGGAATCTGCGGAAAGCAAAACTGCAGAGACAAAATAAGTTCTTCTTTAGATTTTTCAAAATCTTATTGAAAAGGCTTTTGTATGCAATTAGTTTGTGTACAAGAGCCTTTTTTTTATTTACAGCAAGTGGCCTAGCACCATAAAAACCGCTGTTCCTCCAAAAATGCTTACCATTGAGTTTTTGAACAACAGGTGAAGTATAACAGTGACCGCTATTGAAATGTAGTAAGACAGGCCGTATGGCGCTTGTGTGAACTGAATGTCCTTTAGGCAGTACACTACTAGAATTGCCATTATCATTGAAGGTATGTACTTTTCTATGAACCTAATTATTTTAGGCGGGTCTTTCTTGCTGAATAACGCAAACGGAAAAAGCCTTGTTGAAAATATGACCGCCGCTGAAACTAGTGTTCCAATTATTGCCTGCATTAGTGTAAGTTGCGCTGTGCCACTCATTTTTTTACCTCTGTTTTTTCAGTTGAACCAGATGAATCAGTTGATTTTTTTGATGATTCACTTTTTGTAAAATGGCTGCCTCTTACTAAGACTATGGCGGCAATTCCCAGGGCAATGGCTGTGATTAGTATGTGCTGTGAAGGAAGAATGCCCACTTTGTTTAGAACAATGGCAGTGGCTGTTGTTAAAATGCCAATTACTGGAGGCACAAAGTCTTTTGATTTTTTTATCTGCTCAATCAACAGGACTGTGAAAAGCGCGCACAAGGCAAAGTCAACGCCGCCTATGTATTTTGAAGGAATGAATCTTCCGGCAACGGCTCCAATCAAGCTGCCTAGAATCCAGTAGCTTTGGTCCAAGAGCGCTATTGCTCCGTAGAATTTTCCAGGCTCGGCTTCTTTTGGAACTGTGACACCTGTCATTATGGCGTATGTTTCATCTGTTAGGGCAAAAATCAAGTAGGGCTTCCACTTGCCTACATTTTTAAATGGTGTGATTAATGAAAGTCCGTAGACTATGTGGCGTATGTTTACAAAAAGCTCTGTTATTGCGATTGTGTACAGTGTGGCTCCTGACGCAAAAAGGCCAACCGCTATGTACTGCCCCGCACCTGCGTACATTGTGGCGCTCATCACTAGGCTCATCCACCACGGGTAGCCTTTGTCCACAAGCATTAGGCCGAACGGTATTCCAATAGCTATATATCCAAAGAAAACAGGCGATGTTATTTTCACCGCCTGTCGAAATAAGTATCTGTTCATTCTGTGCAGTATATCTAAAGTGAATGATTTGTACAATTGTCAGATTAAATAAATAAGATCCGTCTCTCGCCGCGTCTTCGTTGTAAATAAAATTAATTATATCATTCAGACCAAATGTTACTGTCATTCCGACCGAAGCGGAGGAATCTGTTTTATAAAAAGTGCCTATTTTTATAAGAGATTGCCACGTCACTTCGTTCCTCGCAATGACAGCTTAAATTTGTTACTATTTCTTGCTTAAATCAGAAAGAGGCTTCATATACTTCTTTGCGTTGTACTGCGTTATGTAGAAAAGATATGGGGTTGCGCTTGAGGAGCATAAATATTTTGCGTCTTCGTCTTCTGAGCTGCCTGGTATTTCGTAGACTGCCACAGTGTATTCTTTTGCGCCTGCTGCAATTCTTACTGTTGAAGCTGGCTCTGTTGAAGGGAGCTTTGCGTCATCTGCGGCCCATGAAGAAACGTTCAAGTTTGCAAGTGACTTTGCCCATGAAGTTGTTGTTTCTTCGTCAACTGCGTTTGATTTTACAGAAGTTGTGTTCTGTGAAAGTGTCCAGGCTGGTTTTGCGGCTACAGTTTCTGATTTTTTTTCTTCCTTGGACTTTTTATCATCTGCTTTTTTGTCTTCAGAAGCGGCTGTCAAGTCTGCCTGTGGCATTTGCTTTTGAACAGAGTAAGCGCCGTCTTTAGTTGTAACAGTTACGCTTGAAACTTCGTCTGCGCTTGAAGTGTAGACCTGCTTGCTTCTTATAGCGTCCACTGTTGAAGAGTATGTTCCATGCAATGCGCCTTCCGCCATGTAGATTGTGCCTTTGCCGTCAACCTGAACATAGCACTGCCCGCCTGAAGTTGTGTCTTTTCCAACAGTTATTGTGCGTACAGATTTTCCGTCTTTAAAACCTGTGACTGTAATTTTTTCACTGTCGCCTAAGCCATATTTTTCTGCGCTTGAAGCGTTGCTTGTAATTTCACCAAGCAATTTTATTGACTTTACGCCATCAGCCATTTTTATTGCGACTGAAGAGTCAGCTGGATATTTCTTTTCTGCAACAAACCAGCTGCCGTTTTCCTGCACAACACGAATGCTGTTGTTAGCGTTTGCCTCTTCACCGCCTTTTACAATAAGAATTGAATCTGGCTGTGTTTCAAGCGTCACTTCCTTTGCCTTGCTTTTTCCTGTGAACGCAAGCTGTAGAATGTATATGCAAAGAAAAACCGCAATCAGTGAAAGAAGCACTATTTTTCGAGTCATTGTTTTTTTCATTTTGTTTCCTCTTTTTTGTTTTTAGAAACTTCACGCGAGTCTTTTGGGTCATAGCGTAAGCGAATCTGCTTTCTGTGGGCATTGCGCATAAGGAGCACTACAAGGCCTACTATTGCTACAAGAACCGCTAGTCCAAACTGATTGAAGTATTTTGTGAAGTTCACAAATCCGCCTGTTGTAACTTCAAGCTCGTTCAAGCTAAGGCCTTTTGTCCTCATTGTGCAAAGGTCAGAGTTGCCGTTCATGTAGTCAACTGTGTTTCTTAGGAACATAGCGATTGGCTCTTTGCTGTTTTCTGTAAGAAGCATTGGAGTTGTTAAGTAAGAAGAGCCTGTTACAAATATTTTTCCACTCTGTGTGCTTTTTGCAATGTGAGAGTCTGTTGTGAATGTGTCATCTGATTTTTTAGAAGCGCTGTCTGCCGCTGCGTTGTCATCAGAATTGTCTTCTGGAGCCTTGTCGTATGCGCTTTGGAATGTGCCTTCTATTAAGACTGCAAGGTCCTCTGACTTTTCTGTAGACTTGTCTGCCGGAGGCTGAATGTACATTGGGTTAAGAACAATATTGTCGTTCATGCACCAAGAGTCTTTTGATGATTTTGCAAGAACTGTCACCTTTTCGTCCGCGTTGTCTTTTGCCTTCTGCGCGTCTATTGAGCCTGCCTGCACAAAAATAACGCTGCTTAAATTCTTTGTTATCAAATTGTTTTTTGCAAGTGATTTTTCTGTGAGCATTGGGGCGTAGTAAAGTGTAAGCTTTCCGTAGTTTTGGTTTAATGTTGTGTAGCACTTTTCGTCCATAACATAATTTGTGCCGCATTCAACGCCGTACTTTGAAAGAAGCTTTTCAAGCCCTGTTCTTACTGGAATATACTGTGGCTGTGAATAATAGTTGTTCTGGCTTTGCTGTACTTCATAAGGGTCCATGAAGAACATTACGTTGCCGCCCTTCATTATGAACTGGTCTAGCTTGTACAACGCTTTTTCATCAAACGCAGTCTTTGGTCCGTTCACAATAATGCACTGCATGTCTTGAGGAATGTCGTCTTTTGACAAGTCCATTTCTTGAAGCGAGTAGATGTCGCTTACAAGGCTGTTGAAGTTTTTAGCGCCGTTCTGGTCGTCATTCAAGTCTATCTCGCCGTTGCCAGTAAGGTAGCCAATTTTGCTTGTCTTAGAAACAAGGCTCTGTAGGCTTTCTGCAAGGCTGTCGTCAAGTTTGTCCAAGCCGCTTATTGCGTAGCTAAAGATCATGTTAACCATTTGAAGTGGAATAACTCTGAAGCTGCCATTGTATTCAAGCACAAGGCCTATTGCTCCGCTTCCAGAAGTGCCGTCTTTGTTCTTCCAGTTGATTGCCTGAATGCCGTACTTGTCGCAAATTGATTTTACTTGTTCTGCTAGCGGGTCCACTTTTTCAAAGTCAATCCTGCCCATGTTCTTTTTGTTCAATGTGTTGTAGGCGGCTGTTACTTTTGCTTCTATTTGGTCAAAGCCGTTTATGTTGAAGTCCGCAAGCTTTTCTGACTTGTACAATGTTAACTTTACGTTGCCTGTTAATCCTGTAAAAATGTTTGAGCTTGAGACAATTTTGTTAATCATTGTTGTGATTTGATATTCAAGGCCGCTTGTCGAAGTAATGCCGTCTATTTTTTCAATCTGGTCGGCGTATACAAAAACAATCCCCATAAACGCTTGCTTTAAGCCAACCTCGTTATTCTTTACTTCCTGAATCTGAATCTGCTGAAGTCCGTAGTTACCGGCACTCTTTTGATTTTCAGGTTTGTCCATGTCGAAATACTCATAGCTGAAATTCTTGTTTGCATTGTTCTTGTACTCAACCAAAATATCACGAACATACTGGTCAACATTGCTGTAAGGTGCCGGAAGATTTGAACTAAAGAAAACCTTTATGCTCAAAGGCTCCTCAATCATCTTTACAGCTTCCTTGCTTGCGTCAGAAAGAGAGTAGGATTTAGGGCCTGTCAAATCAAAACGAGCGAACGCTCTTACTCCAACCAAATTTATTAAAACCAACAGAATGATAAATAAAACAATATCACTTGAAGGCTTTTTTATCCAAGAAACAAATCTACTCCATGAAGAATTACCACCATTGTTTTTTCTAATCTGATGTTTTTTCTGTACTGTTTCTTTTTTCTGATTAGTAATTTCTGTATTTTCCATTTAATTAACCCTTCCTTGCATTCTGCACAACTTGCACCGTAAGCACAAAGAAAAGTGCGATTAGAGAGACAAAATAAAGCACATCGCGTGTGTCTATAATTCCGCGTGAGATTGAGTCAAAGTGGCTTGTAGCAGAAAAGAATGTTACGAATGAAGCAAGAGCCGCCGGCATAAGCTGAACAAAGGCGCTTATCATGCACAAGAAAATACAAATTGCAATTCCAATAAAGAAAGACAATATTTGATTTTTTGTAACTGACGAAGAAAACACTCCAATTGCGCAGAAAGATGCCGCAAGCAGTATTGCCCCAATGTAGCCGCCGACAATTGGGCCCGCGTCTGGATTTCCAAAGATTGCGCAGGTAATTACGTAGAACAATGTTGGCACCAAAAGCACAACGCTAGAAATTAAAGACGCAACGTATTTTCCAGCAACAATGTCTAGTGAAGTAACAGGCAATGTCACCAAAGTTTCTATGCTGCCGCTTCTTTTTTCTTCGCTAAAGATTCTCATTGTAAGTGCCGGAATAAAAAAGCTGAATGTTATTGGAAGAAGAGAGAAGAAATTTCTAAGCTCTGCGCGTTTTGCCAAGAAGAATGTTGAAAAGAAAAAGCATCCTGTGAAAATTAAAAACAGGCCGCACACAATGTATGCAACAGGGCTTGTAAAATATGCGCCAAGTTCGCGCTTCATTATTACAACCCAAGCCGGTGTTTTTTTTGTTTTATTTTTGCCAGTTGATTCAGTTGATTCAACCGCGGTGTTTTCTATAGAAACATCACTCATTTGTTTCGCCTCCAGTTGTCAATACTCTGAATACATCTTCAAGGCTGTTCTTTTGAATCTGCATTTCATACAAATTGTAGCCTTTTGAAATTACAGCCTTTGCAATTAACGGACGGATTTCTTTTTCGCCGTCAACGCCAACTGTCGCTGTTGCGTAATTAGATTCGCCTTGTGGTTTTTCAAGCTCGTCTTTTGAAGTTACTGAAGAAGCGCCGTCTACATTTGAAAGAGCTGACTTTAGTTCTTCCGCAGTGCAGCCGCCGGCAGTTACTTTTATGCCAACTGAATGACCGAACTTTTCACGAAGCTCTTCTGTAGGGCTGTCCGCCGCAATCTTTCCTTTTGAAATGATTATTACCCTGTTGCAGAGCATTTCCACTTCGCTCAAAATATGTGTGGAAATAATTACAGTTCTTGTTTTGCCGATTTCCTTGATCAACGAACGGACTTCGCTTACCTGGTTAGGGTCAAGGCCGCTTGTTGGTTCGTCTAGAATTAAGATTTCCGGGTCGCCCATAAGAGCATGCGCAAGCCCTACACGCTGCTTGTTGCCACGGCTTAGTTCGCTTATGTTTTTGTACATTACTTCGTTTAATCCGCAGATTTTTGCAAGGTGCGGCACTTTTTCTTCTGCGTCTACACCCAAAAGATCAGCTTCGTACTTTAAGTAGTCCGCTACAATCATGTCGCTGTAGAGAGGGGCCGCTTCTGGCATGTAGCCAATTTTTCTTTTTGCCTCAACGCCATGAGTTACTACATCAAGGCCGTCGATTTTTACACTGCCACCGGTTGGCTCTAAAAACCCGGTGATCATACGCATTGTGGTTGTTTTACCGGCACCGTTTGGTCCAAGCAAGCCTACAATTTCGCCTGTCTGGATTGAAAAACTGATGTCGTCAACCGCACGGAAACTCCCGAATTGACGGGACACGTGCTCAACTTCAATCATAACTGTACTCCTGAAATTTTTTTTATCTCTGTTAAATATAATAAAACACGGAAGGAACTGCAAGGTTACGGGGGCGGGAATAAATGTTTGTTGTAATTCAACATACAAAACAAAAATAAAGTGATAAACACAACAATAATAAAAGAATTTTTAACAACAAAGACAAAAGAAGTTCAACAGAACAAATACATTCCGCAGCAGCCACAGATGGGCTGGGACCTGCCGCGACTCTGGCGGTAAAGGCGGGCTGAACAGGGCGAGATTGGCACCCTATTCATTGCCTGGCTGTGCTCTAAATCATTATGTTGCTTTTTTTCAAACAACAAACAATATTCCCTTTACATAGGGGATTTCAGAAAAATCACAACTGCTTTTCTAACAGAACTAGATGAATTTGCTTTAGGCCGTTGAAGTCGCAGGGGACTATTCCTACTTCGGTGTAGCCTAGCTTTTTGTACAGAGAGCGGGCGTTGGCGTTTTTTTCGTTGGTGTCCATTCTTAAAAACTTGCAGGAATTAGAGGCGGCGTAGTCTTCGTAGAATTTTACAAAAGCCTTGCCGTAGCCTTTTCTTGAAGCGGCAGGGGAAATAACAAGCGTGTGAAGGACCATCACCTCGGTGTCTTTGGCGGCGTACTGCCATGAAGCGTTTTTGTAGGAATCAACTTGCGTCTGGTTTATAATAGCAGTTCCTACAACATTGCCTTCGTCAACTTGAACAAACAAATCTCCACGAGACAAGGCTTGCAGAGCGGTTAGTGGCGTTGGGTAAATATTACGCACCCAGCCAATTGTTACTTTGCCGCTTTCTTCCGCAGCGTGAATGTCGGAATATATTTTTTCAACAGCAGGCAGGTCTTGTTTTACAGCTTTTCTTATTTCCATATTTTTATGTCCATTGAATTATTTTTGTAGTGATTATAATTGTAAAAGCAATTGATGAAAATGGTAGAAATAAGAATTACACTTTTAACAAAACTTTTTCTGCGTTTGCTTTTTTAGAGTACGCCCTTATTTCAAGACCCATTCCAAGACTATCTAAATAGTCTATCAATGTTGAAATTTTTATATCTTTTCTTTTTTCAATTTTAGAAACAGAAGTTTGTGTAAAATTTTCCATATCAGACTGCTTTTTATCCTGTTCTTCACGGAGCTGTGCAAGTCTGATTGTAAGTATCTCCTGTTCAGCTTTTATATGCGCTCTTTTAATTGAGTCTTGATTCATTTTTGATTCCATGGATTTTATTGCATCTTTCATTTTTATATCTCCTTCTCATGACGGGCAATTATTTTTTCTGACTCGCTTACCAAATCCTTATAAAATTTCTTTTCATTTTTACCTTTTTTATCTCCACCAGTAATTAAAAAGGCATTTCTTTTTGGATCAAAGTAATATGAAACTCTTAGCACAGACTCAGTTGTTTGATTTCTTAGTTCTTTATGATTTTTGCATTTTTTTGAACCATGCAAAACATCAGCATAAGGTCTAGGAAGATTTGGCCCGAATTCACTTAACAAAATCACCCGTTCCAAAATCGCTTCCTTTTCATCATTGTGCAATGATTCAAACCATGAGTCGTATTCATTAGAAGAATCAACTTTCCACATACATTATTATATGAACTCAAGTGCATATTTGTCAAGTCAATTATTTGTTCATTTTATATATCAAACTTATAGTTGCCTCTAAAAACTTCAGCTTTTAGAGATGCCCTTAATTTATGCTAAAATTTCTGTCGGAATAAAACAAAACACAATTTTTCTTCCATAAATAAGCATATTTTTTGAATAATTCAAAAGATAAAAAAAAAAGAAATTCCGTAAATTCTATTGACAAATTCACACAATAAAGGGAAAGTACCTTTTACTATTAGAAACCTCTAAAAACTTCAGCTTTTAGAGGTAACTTTGAAAGTGCGATGTTTTAAGTTGCGCCATTTTAGCGACTTAAAACTCGCAGGCAACTCTACAAAATCACTTAAAGTGAATTTATAGAGTTGCCCATAATAATTAATAAGGAGTTGTACCCAGATTGAACGGAAGTACAGTTTCTATTGATCATGTCTCAAAGCACTTTGGAGATTTCCATGCTCTTGACGACATTAACTTTACAATCAAGCAGGGAGAGTTCTTTTCTTTGCTTGGACCATCTGGCTGCGGCAAAACAACATTGCTTAGAATAATCGCAGGTTTTGAGTTTCCTGACGAAGGTGTTGTTTTATTCGATGACAAAAACGTAATACCGCTTCCGCCGAACAAAAGGCAGAGCAATACGGTTTTTCAGAATTACGCTTTATTCCCTCACCTTTCAGTTTATGAAAATGTAGCTTTTCCTCTTAGGCTAAAGAAAGTTGACAAGAAGACTTTGGATGAAAAAGTTCGTTACTATCTTCATCTAGTCCAGCTTGACCAGCATATCAATAAAAAGCCAAACCAGCTTTCTGGCGGTCAAAGACAGAGAGTTGCAATTGCACGCGCTTTAATCAACGAGCCAAAGGTTCTTCTTCTTGACGAGCCTCTTTCCGCCCTTGACGCTAAGTTACGCGCAAACCTTCTTGTTGACCTTGATAATCTTCATGACAAGATTGGCATTACATTTATATATGTAACACACGACCAAAGCGAAGCTCTTGCTGTTAGCGACAGAATTGCCGTTATGAACGCAGGCAAAGTTTTGCAGGTAGGCACACCTTTTGAGATTTACGAAAGCCCCGCGACTCAGTTTGTGGCGCAGTTCATTGGCGAGACAAATCTTTTTGAAAGCAAGGTTGTTGAATGTGAAAACCATCAGACTAAGGGAAAAGACCCAGACTTTATGGTGACACTGAACACACCGGCATTGGGAATGCAGGCTAAGCTTAAAGGCGACACACAGGCAACTGCTGCGGAAGACAAGAATATTCTTGTTACTGATTATTCACATACAGCTCCAGACCAGGAAGTTTGCTTTACAATTCGCCCTGAAAAAATCAGAATAACAGAAGAAGAGCCAGATGTTAACGGAAGAAAGGACATCAACGTGTTCAAGGGTGTTGTTGAAGAGCCTGTCTACACAGGATTCCAGTCTAAGTTCTATGTTCGCCTTGAGAACGGCACAATTGTAAAAGTTTTCAAGCAGCATACAAATTATC
>JBAXYY010000077.1:0-13018 GCA_041670585.1 Treponema sp.
CTAAAGATGATGATTTTACATCTGATTGGTTGACGACAATGGCAAATAAGTTAGCTTTAACTGATACTTGGAGTTCTGCCACAGGCAATACCGGTTCAGTTCTTGCTATTGATACAGATTCTAGTTCTACAACAAAAGGCAGTGTAATAATCAAGAAGGCCTCTGAAATTACTGTGGATAATTCAAGTTGGAACGGCTATACAATTGCAATGACAAGTGATGTATCAACTGTTGCTGTTAATACAGCAGGAACAGGAACAGATATTACAGATACAATTACCTTGACCATAACAGATGGTTCAAGTAATTCTGTAACAACTGGCGTAAGTAACGTGTCTGCTTTGTTATATGATAATAGTGGAACTTCATATACATGTAATGCAAACAATACAACTACAAATACAATAATCGTAGCCACCTTGCCTGGTGTTATTAAGGCAAATGGCGCAACTTATACTTTGCAAGTGTCATTCCAGTTCAATGGTAATGTTTACTGTGGAAACTTTACTGTTACAGTGCAGTAATATATAACATCTTTCTAATAAAAAAAGCCGGCGCTCTTACACAGAACACCGGCTTTTTTATCATCAACAAAATCAATAAATCTTCAAAATCATTAGAACGGCATTCCTGGAAACTTTGGCATTTGTCCGCCACCCATGCCCATTTGCTGCATCATCTTTGCCTGCATACCCTTGTTGCGGCTTACTTTTTTCATTGTGAGCTTTGTCTTTTCAAACTGCTTAATGAGCTTGTTTACTTCCTGAACAGAAGTGCCGCTGCCTTTTGCAATTCTCTTTCTGCGTGAAGGGCCTATAATCAAATGGTTGGCTTTTTCTTTTTCTGTCATGCTTTGTATAATTGCTTCCTGATGCTTTAAACCAGACATGTCCAGCTGGCTTGCGTCTACTTGTCCGGCAAGACCTGGCATCATATCTATTATTGACTGCATGCTGCCCATCTTTTTCATAGAAAGCATTTGGTCTAGCATATCTTGAAGAGTGAACTCGTTGCGGCTCATCTTCTGTTGCATTCTTTGGGCTTCTTCTACATCAACTGTTTCCTGCGCTTTTTCTACAAGAGAAACTACGTCGCCCATGCCTAAGATTCTGCTTGCAATACGGTCTGGGTGGAATGTTTCAAAGTCTTCTGTCTTTTCCCCAGTGCCTATGAATAAAATAGGTTTGCCTGTGATTGTCTTTAATGAAAGTGCGGCACCGCCTCGCGCGTCAGAGTCGAACTTTGTAAGAACAACGCCTGTAAGCCCCAGCTGCTCGTCAAAAGATTTTGCTATGTCTACAGCGTTTTGCCCTGTCATTGCGTCTGCAACAAGAATTGTTTCCACAGGGTCAACCGCTTTTTTTATTGCGACAAGCTCTGCCATCATTGTTTGGTCAATCTGCAAACGTCCGGCTGTATCTATGATTACTGTATCAAGGCCGTTTTTCTTTGCGTAAACAACAGCGTCTTTTGCAACTTTAACAGCGTCTTTTGCGCCTTCCTCTTTGTAGACAGGCACATTTATTTTTTCACCAAGAACAGAAAGTTGTTCCACTGCGGCGGGACGCACCAAGTCGCATGCAGCAAGCAATGGTCTTCTGCCTTCCTTCTGAAGTTTGAACGCCAACTTGTGGGCGGCAGTTGTTTTACCTGCACCTTGCAAACCTAAAAGCAAAATTACAGACTGAGTGTCCGGGCCTTTAAGCGACAAGTCCTTTTTTTCATCGCCAAGCATTGCGACAATTTTGTCATAGATTATTTTTACAAACTGCTGGCCTGGGTCAACAGCCTTTAGAACTTTTTCTCCCTTTGCTTCTTCAACAGTGCTGTTAACAAATCTGCGTACAACTCTAAGGTTTACATCAGCTTCAAGAAGAGCCATTTTAATTTGTTCAACAGTGTCTTCTATATTTTTTTCACTGATAGTAGACTTTCCGCTCATAGTGCGGACAATGTTGCTAAATGTGTTTGTTATTTTTTCCAGCATAATTTACCTCAATTAGAATTTTTTCATTTAACAGTTCGCTGAGCCTGTCGAAGTGAGCACATCTCGACAAGCTTTATTAACGTTATTCATTGTTTAGTTTTTTTCAGAAAGAAGTTCGCTCAAGAAATCAAGCGGCTTTATTTCCTTGTTAAGTATTCTGTACAAACCGTCGCAAATTAAAAGCTTAAGGTTCTTTTCCTGTGAAATCTGATGAACGTACTTGCAGGCAATTGCACCTTCTGGCAAATAGCCAATTTCTTTTACATGCGCAATCAAATCATCAAGGTCTTTAAACTTATCTAGCATGTTTGTTTTGATAATGTCCTGGCCAAAGCGCCTGTTGCGTCCGTACTTAGATTTGCAAGTTACATCAAGGTCGCCAACACCGCTTATTGAAGTGAATGTTTCCGCATGAGTGGCTCCCATTGCAAAACCAAGTGTCTGTATTTCATTAAGGCCTGCCGCCATTAAAAGGCTTTCGCAGTTGTCGCCAAAGATATCGCTCTTTTCAGCAAGTGCATCTAGCGCGCCGTACACAACAGCAATGACGTTTTTAGCCGCCGCGCAAATCTGAACGCCAATTACATCAAAGCTAGAGTAGGCCATAATTCCTGGCACCTTTAAAAGCTCTCGTACACGAATAGAATTTTTTGGATTTTCACTTGCCGCAATAAGCCCTGTTATTTTTCCAAGAGCAACTTCCTCTGCGTGGGAAGGGCCCGCAATGTAGACTGTGCTGTGCTTGTAGCATTCAGGAAGCGCGTCTTCAATAGTCTCTAGAATAAAGTGAGGCTTGCCGTCTTTGTCTGGAACAAAGCCTTTTGTAAGTGCGCATACAACTGTTGTGCCGTCAGCAATGTTTGGCAGGTCAGAAAACTTCTTTACAGTTGAAGCAAGGTAAAGAGAAGGGCTTGCAAGAACAACAAAATCCTTGTTTGCCGCAACTTTTCTAATGTCTGTGCTTGCCTTTAAATTAGAGTCAAGTTTATATCCTGGAAGATACCTTTTGTTTTCATGCTCGTTGTTGATTGAGTCTGTAACGTCCTGCTCCATTGCCCAAACTTCTACAGTGTTGCCGCCACGTGCAAGGGATGTAGCAAATGCTGTTCCCCATGCTCCTGCGCTAATAACACCAACTGTTTTTGCACTCATATTTTAGCCTTCCTAGTTTACAAATTTTATTACTGATAATTATATCTTCTTCTTTATAAAAACGCCATAGTTTGAAATCTATTTTATATAAGGATAAAAAAAAGCCAGCCTATAGACAGACTGACCCTATAAAACAAAGACAACTTTAAAAGCTGAAGTTTTTAGAGTTGCCTTTTAAAAAGAGATTTTAATAAAAAAAATTAGAACCAAAGAGACGCTTGGTCTTCCCAGTCAATAATTTCTTCTGGCTTAAAGAACAGCTCAATTTCACGTTTTGCGCTTTCTTCACAATCGCTTGCGTGGATTATATTGTGCTGTGTATGTGAGCAGAAGTCACCACGGATTGTGCCTGGGTGAGCTTCAGCTGGGCTTGTGGAACCAGTAAGTTTTCTAACTAAAGTAATGCAGTCGTCGCCCTGCCAAACCATGGCAACAACAGGACCGCTTGTAATGTAGTCTACGAGTGGATCGTAAAAAGGTTTGCCCTTATGTTCAGCATAATGCTTTGCAGCCAATTCTGGAGTTATCTGCATAAGTTTAAGTCCAACTAATTTAAGCCCTTTCTTTTCAAGGCGGCTAATTACCTCGCCAACAAGCCTGCGGTTTAAAACACCAGGCTTCAACATGGCAAAACATCTTGTACTCATTTTTCTAAAATATCAGAAAATAAAAAAAAATTCAATAAGTTTTTGAAATTTCTAAATTCTACTCTTGACATGAAAAGGGATTTAGAATATCTGAAAATTTGCTACTTCAAATAAACGCTTGCTGCGTACAATGGAATATTTGTCATCCAGTCTTGCTCTCTGAACTTTGACATGGAAAATCTAACGCCTTTAGTTTGCGGATTGTCTATTAGAAATTGATGAAGTGATTTTGAACGAAGGTTTTCTTCTGCCTTAACTTCTATAGGAATAATTTTGCTTTCTTTTTGAAGCAAGAAATCAAGCTCTTGTTTTGAATCTTCTGCGCTAAAATAATAAATGGAGCAGTCTGGTATTGTCTTTAGTTGCTGCATTGCATATTGCTCTGTAAAAGCGCCTTTGTATTCTTCAAAGATATTGTCTCCAACAAGAATCTGGTCTATGGGGGTATCTGAAATTGCACCTAGCAAGCCGCAGTCTAAAATAAATAATTTAAATGAATCAAAGTCTTCGTAAAATTTTAAAGGTATGTTTGGTTTTTTTACTCTGTTAACTTTATAAACAAGCCCTGAATCAACAAGCCATTGAATTGCCTCTTCAAAGTCTTTTGCACGTGCGCCTTTTTTTACAGCACCATAAATGAACTTTCGATTTACTTTTGCAAGCTGCTGTGGAATAGATTCCCAAACCTGATGAATTTTTTGAATGATTCTTTCTGGAGCGTGTTTAGAAATATCTTTTTCATAAGCATATAAAATAGACTTCTGAATTGAGCGAACGTCATGCACACTTTTGCCTTGAACAAATGCGTTCACTGCTTCTGGCATTCCGCCTGTAAAATAATATTCCCTTAGCAGCTCCACAAATTTTGAATGAAGCGAATTCAATTCTTCAATAGGCGACTGTGTAAGAGTTTTGTATAATTCTTCTCCTGCCGCTGCCCTTGCAAATTCATCAAAGGAAAGTGGGTAGAGTTTTAGAATATCAACTTTGCCTACAGGAAAAGAGCTGCCTTTATGAAGATTAAGTCCAAGCAAAGAGCCTGCCGCCACAACGTGATATTGCCTTGCGTCTTCGCAAAAATATTTTAATGAAGGAAGCGCACTTGGTATTTGCTGAATCTCGTCAAAAATAATCAATGTTGAATCTGCATCTATTTCTTGATTGAACAATGCGTCTAAGTCCCTTATTATTCTTTTAACATTGTAATCTGATGCAAAAAGCTCTTCCGCTTTGCTGTTCCCGTCGCAGTTCAAATAGATTGTGTTTTTAAACTCTTGCCTGCCAAATTCCTGCAGAAGCCAAGTCTTCCCAACTTGACGTGCGCCGTCTAAAATAAGAGGTTTTCTTTCTGGACTGTTCTTCCATTCGATTAGCTTTGTAATAAGGTTTCTTTTCATTGCATATAGTATAAATCAATATTCGGGTATTTTCTAGTGAAATTTTACACTTTTACCCCCGAACTTTGTGTAAAATTCAACACTTTTACCCCCGAACTTTGTCAACTTATGCAACTAGGTACTTTTTATAAAACAGATTTCTCCACTTCGGTCGGAATGACGGCTATCTCTTTATTTACGGACATAGCCTTAAAAAAAACTCATATCTTTATTTCAAAGAAACGCTAGTGCTCCCAAGTTTTGCCGGGTACACTTCGCAGTAAGCAATGCGTCCGTTAAGAACACCAAGACGCACAATCTCGCTTTCTGTCGCGCCGTTCATTCCCTGCATTCCGTTGAACAAAAAGTTGCCCTGCGAGTAGACAATAAGGCTGTTCTTGTACCATTCGTTTTTTTGCAGAACATGAGGATGGCTTCCAAAAACAACATCGGCTCCGCTGTCGCAAAGTTTTCTGTATGAACTAACTTGAGTTTTGTTTGGCTCAAAGTGATACTCTTCGCCGCCGTGAACATTCACAATTACAAAATTGCCATCTGCTTTTTCTTTTCTAACCAAGTCGTACACTTCGTCAGTAAGCCACAAAATGCCCGCGCGTGTTTGTGTGGCAGTCGCCGTTTTTTTGCCGTTGAACCCAGAATTTTCTACAGGGTAAGCGCCGCAAGAAATTATAGCGAACTTCTGTCCGTTTATTTCTGTATGGTAAAATTTCTTTGCTTCTTCAATATTATGCCCAACTCCAGAAGACGGAACATTGTACTCCTTAAAAGCGTTTAGTGAATCTTTAAAGCCTTCCTCTCCGTAGTCGTAGCTGTGGTTGTTTGTCTGCATTAAGTAAGTAAAGCCCGCCTTTTGCAAAACAGGCAGCACTTTTTTATTAAATTTAAAAGTGTAAGTTTTAATGGCGTTCTTGCTAGAAGATGTCACAACTCCTTCCAAGTTGCCAATAGCAATGTCGTTGTTTTGAAGAACAGGCAGTGTAGAAGTAAAGACTTTTTTCAAGCCGTCCTTGTCATTTAAAAGAATGTCCTGTGTACCGCGCGCCACCATAATGTCGCCCACGCTAGAAACAAAAACAGTCCCTTTAGTTGTACCGCTCGTACCCTGAACCGAAGAGCCTGTACCCTGGGTCTGTTGAAGGGTGTGTTCGTCAACAGTGTCTGCCTTGTCAAGTAACTCATCTCTACAAGCTCGATTAACGTTGTTGAGGTAACTTTCGCACCAAGAAGTGAGCGCCGCTTTTATCTTTTCAACATACACTGTGCAAACAGCGCTGCGTGTTACATTCAAAGCGTATCCTTCTTGACCGGCATAAACACCGTCCACGGGAAGCGCCCGTGTGTTGCTTTTAACGGTGCCGTCTGTAGAAAACCCAACAGAAAGTTTTGGTGAAAAAACAGAGTCGTCTTTTGTGCCCATTTTAGAAAAGTCAGCGTCAACTGTAGGAAGAATATATGATGAGCTTAAAGGGTAGACTGTGCAGTCAACGCGGCATGGCTCTGTAACAAGCGGAATATTTTTTTCATAAGTAATGGTTGCGGCAGTTACAGGAATGCGCCCAAAGAAATGCACCTTTGTAGAAGAAGTGTCGCTTTCTCGCACAAAGGTGAACGGCAGTTTTGCAAATGATTTTCCAGAAATATATTTGTCGTAAATTACAGAGGCAACTCTAACTTGGTATTGCACACGCCTAAAGCTTCTTGCGCAAAGCAAAGCTAGAATTAAAACCGCAAGACTTAAAGAAATGTAAAAAACAATTTTCTTTTTTTTAGAATCTAAAACCTTATTAAGCATAACAAGATTTTAGACTATAAAGTTTTTTTAGACAATTGATTTTCGACTCTTACTTTAAATAGGCATACACCGTGAGCGTTGTTGTAATACAAGTAAGCGCTACAGAAATCAAGCCTGAATACTGATTAAAATAGTATAAGAATGAATTGCTCTTTGCTTCAATGGTTGTTTCTGGAGTAATTACATCGTCTTTAGTGAGCAACTTTCCATAAATATCTGTGATTTGTATTTTTTCAAATGAGTTCTGAGTTGTAAAGCCGCCTGCAAGACCTACGTAGTAGTCCCAGCTTCTGTTTGGAATGTAAGGGTAGCGGCCAGGCTTTTGTACAGCACCAGAGACAGAAATAAAATACTGCTTAAATGGAACAAGAAGAGTGTCGTTCGCTTGGACATATTCGGGACTGTAAATTGAAGCGTCGTATAAAAGAGAGTCTATGTCTATAGGAATCTGCTTGCCTTGCCTAATAATGTAGGCGTTCTTTGTGTCAGATGAAGCAGAAAATTTGTCTTTGTTGCTTCTTAGAATAGTGGCGTAGTTTTCTCCGGGGGTGAATGTAAGGGCAACTCTTGTTGAAGCCTCTAGTTCTTCGTTTGTTTTTGAATAAATTGCGCCCTCAAAAAATACAACTGGCATTAAGTCTGTGTAGCTTGGAATAATAATTGAGTCAAAGCATAAAAGCTCAAAGTTGTTGTCAAAATCTTTTTTTGTTAAGTACATTTCATCGCCTGGAAGATTAACAGAATCTTTTGACCTGACAATTCTTGCGCGTGAAGTGTCTGCCTTTTCCTTTAAGCCGCCGCCGTAGATTTTAATTAGCTCTTGAATGTTCTCACCCTTTAAAAGCTCGTATGTGCCAGGCCGTTCAACAGCGCCTGCTATGGTAACTATTCTAGAAATTCTGTTTATGGTCACAACATCTCCTGGCTGCAGATAAGGGTCCTGTGCAAGGTCTCCGTTGCGCTCTGCCTTGAAAAGGTCGCATGTCTTTTTTTTACCGTCGGATGAAGTAATTGTTATGTCCCTTGTTGAAGAATATTCGGTTGTAAAATCGCTTATTACAGAAGAAAGCCTAGAGAGCGCCCAAGCTTTTTTTGTCTGGGTTTCTTGCACTTCTCCTTTTATAATAACATTGAAAACAGCGGGTGTTGTAAGAACAAACTGAACTCCGCTCATCCTGTAGTTTTCTGTAACAATTTTTTCAACAAGTTTTTTTAGTTCAAGAAATGTCTTTCCTTTTGCGTCTAACACAGTAAGGTTTGCAATTCTTATTTGATAAGAAGCGTCCACAGAAATGCTGTATGAAACAGGTGTGTTGTTGGCAAGAAAAGCAAGTGTGTAAATGTCGCCCGCTGTAACAGGATACTCTGGAGAAGAAAGAGCAATTTGTATGTCAGTAAAGCTTTCTTTTGGAATTTTATCTGTTGTGTTTTCTTCAGAAACTCCAAAGGACAATGCAACTGCAAATGTGCAAATGATCAAAAATATTTTTTTCATACAACATTCCTTTTCTTGTTAGAAAGTTTAGCCATAGCTTCAGGGTCTTTTCTGATATTTTCTATTGCGTTAACTAAGAATGCAAGAAAAATTGAAATAAAGAAAGCCGCAAATGTTACAATAATGCAAAGCTTTCCTCGTGAAGGCCCAGACTTTTGGTCAGGAACTTCTGCCCGCTCAAAAACTTGGAACACTGGAGTTTCGCTTGACATTGTAATTTTTAACGCCTCAAGCTGTGTCTTTAAGCTTTTGTAAATTTCCTGCTGAGCGGCAAGCTCAAGCTTAAGCATAGATGTGTCAAGGACAATAGAAGAAGTTGCCTGTGGGTCGTAGCCATAAGAAACTGAGTTCTCCTTATTGCCAATTTCCTTTTCAAGCTCAAGAATTTGTTTGTAGCTTGAGTCTATGTTATCTTCTATGTTCTTTTTTTGAAGCACATTTTTGTCCACACCAAGCTGTGTAAATATTTTTTCCATTAGGTTTGTTGCGTAGTCCACAACTGACTGTGCAAAAACAGGGTCTGTGTCTGTATAGCTAATTGAAAACATGCCGGAGTCGCTGTCAAATTCTGTCTTAAGTGATTTTTTTAAAATTTTTCTGCTGCTTGCTCTTGGTGATTTTTTAATTTTATATTTTTCAACCAAGTTAAAATTATCAACAATAGCATCTAGAAAAGTGTTTGTGCTTGCAACATATACAGCAAGTGAGCTGTAAGAAGTTCCAGAAGAAACTCCTGCAAGCCCCGCTAAACTAGAAAGCCCGCTTGAACTAAGCATAGAAGAAATGGAGCTGCTTGAAGAAGTAGAGTCATTAATTAGCATCAAGGCTTTTGGTGTATATTCATTTGGAAGAGGTGACTTGTCTGCAGGAAGCTTAAGTGAAATAAGGCAGTAAATAAAAACAGCCACCATTGCAACAGCGGTAGTAACAATAATCAGTTTTTTATGCTTAAGAAGAACCGAAAATAAATCAATTAAAGAAATCTCGTCATCCTTGTCATTATCTTTTTCAGGTAATTTGTTTTCTTCCATTTTAATTCCTTGCAACTAAAGCTTTTTTAATTAGATAAAGCTCAGAGTGTTTGCTGACAAAAATTTTATTAGTCTATATTATACTAGATAACAATAAATTTTCAATCATCAGATAAGGAAATAAATAATTATGGAAAAGGTAACAGTATGTGTAAGCGCATGTCTTTTGGGCATAAACTGCAAGTACAACGGAAGCAACAATTATAATGAAAAGTTAAGCGAATTTCTAAAGGACAAAAATGTAGTTCCCGTTTGTCCAGAAGTTCTAGGCGGCTTAAAAACACCGCGTGCGCCTTGCGAAATACAAAGCGACATTGTGGTAAATAATGAAGGAAAAAATGTTGACAAAGAATTTAGGGCGGGAGCTAAAAAAGCGTTGCAAATAGTTCTTGACTCAAAAGCCGACTATGTAATATTGCAACCAAGAAGCCCCTCTTGCGGCGTAAATGAAGTGTACAATGGCACATTCTCAAAAAAGCTGATTCCAGGAAGTGGAATATTTGCCCAGCTGCTTAAAAAATCAAATATAAAAGCCTACGAGCCAGATGATTTATTGAAATTAAAAGATGGCTTAAAAAAAAAGAACTAGTTTTTGCGTAGCATAATAAAAAATTTCACTTGCTAAATACAAGCCGTCGGTGTATACTGTTCATATATTGAACATAAGGCATAGAAAGAGTTTCAGCTAGTTCCGGCGGCGTAACAAATCGTGCTTTCCTTTCTCCGTAAAAAAAACCGTACATAGTGCGGAGTTAAAAATATTTTAAAAATAAACTTAGCTATAGCCTTTAATAACGCTTCCTAATCATCAAATAAAATCCCCTTATGGTCAATTCCAAAAAAAATGCAGTCCAATTCAGAACTTCTACAGGACCAAGAAGCCTCATATTTTGCAGCAGTCAACACTGAGCTTGCAAAAAATCCCTCTGCGGGTCAAAGGGATTTAGCTTCATCTTTAAATATGAGCCTTGGCGCCACAAACGCCTTGGTTAGAAGATTCTGCGGCAAAGGCTGGCTCTGCATGAAAAAGCTAAACTCCCGCACAGTCCACTACCTTGTGACGGCAGAAGGCCTAAACGTCCTTGCCCACCGTAGCTACAACTACTTCAAGCGCACTTGGAAAATGATGAACGACTACCAGCTTTCTATAAATAAAATATTAAAAGGCTACAAAGAAAAAGGCGTGTGTAATGTAGTCATTCAAAGCGGCATGGACGCGGCGTTCCTTTTTGAAAGCGCTTCTAGTGAAAACGAGCTGCCCCATGTGAAGATTCCGCTTGGGCAGATAAAAGCCGAATGCTCTGGGTATGAAAATACGCTTGTGGTGGTGGAAGAAGACTCTGCGGCTTTGGAAGTTTCTTCTATAATAAAGACGGGGTGCTTCTGCTGTTCTGTCATTGATGTGATGAAAGGTGTGGAATGAAAATATACCACGGCTCAGAAAAAGTAATTGAAAATCCGCAGTGCTCTTTTGGAAATATACACAATGACTACGGACAGGGCTTTTACTGCACAGAATCAGAAGCACTTGCAAAAGAATGGGCGTGCCAGCAGAACAAAGACGGCTATGCAAACTGCTACGAGCTAAATGCTGATGATCTAAAAGTATTGAACTTGTCAGACTTAAAATACAATATTTTTTACTGGCTTACAATTTTAATGCAGAACAGAATATTTGTGCCACGCTCTGTCATAGGAAGTCAGAACTTGGATTTTCTCACAAAGAACTATCTTCTGCCTTATAAAAATTATGATTTAATCTACGGCTACAGGGCAAACGATTCATATTTTTCATACGCCGCTGATTTCTTAGAAAATGCGCTTCCCTTGCAGTCATTGGCCAATGCAATGAAGCTTGGAAGTCTTGGTCTACAGGTAGTTCTTATTTCAAAGAAAAGCTTTAAAAACTTGCAGTACGTAGAAAGCATAAAGGCCAGCAAAGAAAAATATTATCCATTGTATAAGGCACGTGACACAAAAGCCCGCGACTTATATTTTAACGAGCAAAGAAAATTTCAACCAAAGGAATCAATCTTCTTGATTGATATAATCAGAAAGCCGGAGCTGTTGAATGAAATACACATTTGACAAAATGTACCTTTCCGCAGCTCAAAAGAATTTAGGCACTCTTTTTCAGTTCGCGCTATGCAATATAAAAGACACCCCTGAAGATTTTCAAAAGACATTTGAAGACTCCATTGTGGCGCATCAAATAGAAATTGCAAACCCAAACTACCTTTGTGGCAAAAGCGGAATAGAGCTAGCCCTTTCAATTTACGGAGAGCAAAAAGTAGAGCCTTTAATAAAAAAAGCCCTGGACGAACCATACCGCCCAGAAGCAGAATATTGGAGTGGCTGGGTCTTGTCATATTACCAGTGGAATAGCGATATTCCCTTCAAGAAAATATTCACCTTCTATAGCTTGCGTCAACTTTTGGACGGCTACCACCTGTTGCATGAGGCGGACATTTCTAAAACTGTTGAAATTATGGACGAGGCTAGGGGAAAGTAAATTATTTTAAGGATAAGGTAACATTTTGTCTAGGATTTTGTTATACTTATATCAAGGGAAGATTTAATATGAAGATACCTGTAAAACTTAATAAACCCACCATAAAAGAAGCTTGCCTTGAGTTGCGCTACGAATCGGAACTTCCGTTGCCTGTTTTATGTGGTGCAATTTATAATATATTGGAAAAAATTAAAGAAGAAAATCAACAAATACAGTCGTTAAATGACAATCAAATACCAGACTATATACGTGAAAATGATCCTAATTTTAGATATAGTCCAAGATACAGAATAGTTTCTGAAAAAAAATTTACTGTTGCTATGGGTACGCATGTAGTTATATTTTCTGTATTAGATAATTATCCAGGGTGGAAAGCTTGGAAAGAAAGTTTTGAAAATGTAATAAAAGAAGTTTCCAACATTGGTTTTATAAAAAGTATAACAAGACTTGGTCTTAGATATATAGATTATTTGACTGGCAATGTAATTGATAAACTTAATATAAAAGCCGAGGTCTGCTCGGAAGCAATACAGAAGGACAGCCCCGTTTCTTTGTACACAATGTTTGAAAAAGAAAATAACAAGATTAACTTGAATGTAAATAATTTTTCCTTAAAGCAAAATAATAACGAACCAATAACCTTGGTAGATATAGACTGCTATAAGGAAATGAATATTGAGGCAAAAGATTTCTTTGATAAAGAAAATGAAATATTTGAAGAAATGCATAATTCAAATAAAGAAATTTTCTTTGGCTTGTTAAAACAAGACTTACTTGAAAGTCTTGAACCTAGTTACTAGGAGGACAGTGTATGGCAGCTTTAGCGCAAATAAGAAATTTCAATGAACAAAGTTTTAGAAAATTTAATGTGTTGATGACATATTGCTCCTTTGAAAAACAGAGAAATCAAAATTCTCCTTTTACAGGCAATACTGTTGAAGTCATAGAAAACACTGTTTTTCAAAATTGCATAGAAGATTCATTTAATAGATTCAAGGCTTTCAA
>JBAXYY010000078.1:0-12948 GCA_041670585.1 Treponema sp.
CCACTGTCCTGTTAGAAGCCCCGCAAAAACTCCAATAGTTGCGCCCCTAGCTCCTGCTTTTGAACCGCCAACTTTTTTTGTAAAGATTGAAGGAACAAAGTCGTTTATAATTTCAACTGCAACAACCACAACTGCTGTGATTATAAGCGTTGTTACGGTGAGTGAACTTTTTGAAGCAAACGAGCCTAGCAAAAGTCCGCCCCAGCAAAGTGGTGTGCCTGGAATGCCTGGAACTGCGCATCCAATAAAACCTATGAGTAAACAAACTGCGCCTAACACAATAAATAAAATATCTGCACTTGCCATTATTTTAATATAAATAAAAAAGCTGGTTATAGCAACTGATTGCTAGTAAAAAAACGGACAACCAGTTTTGCCTGATTGCCCGTTTATTATTTGTTAACAAAGAGCGCCATTACTGACGCGCTGTGTTAATTATTTTGCAGGACCGTAATGGAATGTAATTTCCAAAGTTTTAATCATCTGAAGTTGTGCTGCAGCTTTGTCTACAATAGTTGCGCTGACTCCTTTTTTGTCACCTGTTGTTGTGCGTGCTTCTGCTGGCAACTTGTTGACCCATTCATTTAAGATGTTTGCTCTTGTGCAGTGTCCGTCATCTGATGATGTATAAGGAAGAGCTGTGATTTTGTATTCTTTGCCGTTTACTTTGAAGCTCTTTATATCAATACAATATCCTGGGAAAAGCTGCTCGCCGTTTGAAATGCCAATTGCGCTGAATGCAAAACTTCTTGATGTTCCAGTGCCGTCTGAATTGAGGCCTGTAAAATCAAGTCCTACAGTGTAGTCGCCTTCACCTGTAACTTCAACGTCTGTTGCTTTTATTCCGTCTGACTTTGAGTCTGGATTGTATGCGTCGCCAACGCTGTAAGTTACACCCCAGTCCTGGCTGTTGTACATAATCCATGCTACAGATTTGTCTGTTGCTCCAACTAAAGGATTGTCGCTTAGAAGTTCTGGTGAATTGTCCATGCGGTCGTCAATGTTGTTCTGAGCAATTTCTTGTAGTTCAGAGTCTGAATATTTTGACTGTGCCTTGTAGCTGTGCTCTAGATAGAATTTAGCAAGTTCTGGCTTTGTAAATTTTCCTGTTTCCTTTTTGAAGAAACTGTTGCAGTCCCAAAGCATTGGGCAGAAGTTGTACAAGTCGCAGTTTGCATGGAAATTGTCAAGCCAGTTTATGTGGTCTGGTTTAAGTTCGCCGTCTTTTGTTGTGTTAAGTACACCGTATTCGCCAATGATTACTCCGTAGCCCATGTCTACAAAGTCTGCGGTTGCTTCCATTAAAGTATTCATTGTTGCACAGTCTTTTGTTGTGCCCCAGTGGTTTACGCTTCCCTTGTCGCCGCAGAATCCCCATGGAGTGTAATAGTGAACAGAAAGAATAAGCTTGCTTTTTGCAGTGTCAGTTGGCATAGCAAAACGTTCATCTGTTGTCTTTTCAATGTCGGTATTAATTCCAGGAATCAATAAGAAACGGTTTGCGTTGTTTCCTCCTGTGCTTCTAACTAAATCTACAAAAGTTTGATTAATTATATTAGAAGTTTCATAATATTCATCCTCAGAAAGTGTGCCACTGTCATAGCATACGTCTACTCTGTTTAATCCTGGTCCAAGCTCTTCGTTAGCGCCTTCAAAAATTAGATAGTCTGAATAATTCTTGAAGCGGTTTGCAATTTGTGTCCACATTGAAGTGTAGAGTTCCATTGCGTCTTTGCGAGTTTGTGGGTCTTTTGAACCAAACATGCCTGTCCAACTTCCGTCCCAGTGGTCGTTTAAGACAACAATCAAATCGGCGTTGAGTGCATAGTTAACAATTGTTTCTACACGGTCAAGATAATTTGTTCCAATTGTGTAGTCGCCATGTTCAAAGTCCATTTCGTTTGTCCAAGCTACAGGAATACGAATTGAGTCAAAGCCTGCTGCCTTGTAGCTGTTCATCATTTCCTGTGTTGTTATGGGCTGTCCCCAAAACTGCTCGTAAGATGTTGCGTCTCTTGTTGTGCTCTTCATCCAGCCACGGTAAGCTTCCATTGTGTTTCCAAGGTTTATGCCGTTGCCCATTATTTTTGTAAGTTCTGTTGCTGTTAAATTCTTGCACTTCATTTCCTGTGGTTTTGTAACAACTTTGCTGCTTGTGTCTGGAATAGCCACATGTTTTGAATATTCAGGTTTTGGACCAACATATTCTTCGTACTCTTCTTCTTCCTCTTCTTCTACTGCAGGTGCTTCTTCTGCAGCTTTTGCAGTTTTAGAGTCTGATTTTTTTTCTGTTGATGCACATCCAATCAACATTGCTAAAGGTAAACATAGCAAAAATGCGCTAAGTTTTTTTGTGAGTTTCATATTGCCTCCTGTAAAACTCGTATGAATAAGGTTTTATTTGTTTTACTGCAACCGATTACACGGATTTGAACAAAATACATAATTTTAACCTTATTAACATACAAATTGTAACTATTTATATAGCAGAAAAATACCTAGAAATTTAGTGCTCTTTACTCCAAAATTTTGTTGACAGAACGGCTTGATAAAGAATAAAATATCTTGATTGTAATCGATTGCATAAAAGTAGTTTTATTTAATCAGGTGGAAAAATGGTAACAATTTATGACATTGCAAAAATAACTGGATATTCAGCGGCAACTATTTCACGCGCGTTGAGCGGCTCTGGCTCTATAAACGAAGAGACACGTGAGCGGATTTTAAAAGCGGCTGAGATGACAGGTTACAAGCCAAATGCGGCGGCCCGTTCTTTAATTACAAAACATTCTAAAATGATTGGCGTGATTGTGGAAAACGAGTCTTTTACAAATGGATATGAGCATCCGTTGTTCGGAGGCATACTTGAAAATTTTCGCAAGCAGGTAGAAAGCAGCGGTTACGATTTGATTTATCTTTCAAAAAGGCTTAATGCAAACATGTCTTACATTGATCACTGCAAATACAGAAATATAGAAGGCATTCTGATTGTGTGCTCTCAGTACGAAGATCCTGAAATTTCAAAATTGATTAGCTCTGGAATTCCATGCGTTTCTTCAAATGAGTTTTTTCCTGGAGTGTGTACTGTTGTTTCTGAAAATACAGAAAGCTGTAGAAAGGGAGTGGAGTATTTGATTGGCAAAGGTCATACAAATATTGGTTTTATAGGCGGGCCTTTTCAAATAAATTCACCTGCTTCAATTGAGCGTGCTGAAGGTTACAAGCAGGCATTAAGAGGAGCTGGAATTAAAATAAATGAAAGCTATATTGAAAAATGCAAATACTGGGAGCTTGATTCTGGAATAGAGTGCGCTGAAAAACTTTTTACTAGAGTGCCTGAACTTACCGCTGTTCTTTGTGCAAGCGACACTATTGCGGCGGGAGTTATGCAGTACTTAAAAAAAATAGGAAAGCGTGTGCCGGAAGATGTTTCAATAATTGGATTTGATGATTCACTTGTTGCTTCTTGCTGCACGCCACCACTTACTACATTCAGGCAGAACAGGGAGCTTATTGCAACAACTTGCGCCGAACGTTTGCTTGCGGCAATTGACGGAAGAACTTCATACGAAATTGTCAGAATCCCAGTTGATTTTGTTGAAAGAAATTCTGTTGCAGAAATAAAATAATTATTTGGCTTTTGAAGTTAGCACATATCGTTGTAAAATAAATTGAAAATCAGTATCTTTATATTACAATGGCAATTCCAAAGTTTCCTAATTTTATACCAGTGGCGTTTGAGCACAAAGACGAGCTTCTTCCTTTTTATGCAACTTTAAAAGATGGCATTTGTGAAAATACATTTGCTTCTCTTTATTTAGACAGCTACAAGTACCGCTACAACATAAGCCGATTTTCTGAAAAAACATATATTGTTACAGGCATAGAAAACACAGAGCCAAAAACTCTTTGCGAAAAACTTGGGCTTGTCTGCAGGTTCTGCTACATTCTAGGCGAGTTTCCTTCCTCTGAAGATTTTACAAAAATATTCTTGGACACGCATATGAAGTGCTGCTGTTACTTGAAGAATGTTTCAAAGTCAACTGTGGAAAAAAATGCAAAACTGTTTGAAGAAAAAAAACTTCATGCGGAATATGACCGCGACAATGCCGACTATTTGTATAAACGAGTGGAGCTTGCTGAATTAAAAGGCAAGGCTTTTCATAAGAAAAAAAATCTTGTAAATAAATTCAACGCTGAGTATAAAGGGCAGACAAAGCAAATTGATGAAGCAACAGAGTCAGACGCTTTGTACATTTTGAATCAATGGAAAAGACAGCGCACAGAGCATGCAGAAGATGAAGGTGACTTTTTGCAGTGCAGTCTTGCTCTTCAATATAGAAAGGAACTTCAGCTTACTGGCATTATACTTTATGCTGACGAAAAACCTGCCGCGTTTAGCTTGGGAGAAATGATTGCTGGTGGAACAATGTACGACACTCATTTTGAAAAAGGCATAGATTCCTTTCACGGAGTTTACCAGGCTGTGAACGAACAGATGGCGCTTTCTTTGCCAGAAAATGTTGAGCTTATAAACCGTGAGCAGGACTTGGGCGACGAAGGGTTGCGGCAGGCAAAGCTTACTTACAGGCCGTGCGGCATGGTTGAAAAATACAAGGTTTGTTTGTGGAACAACAAGACACCTCTTATTTGTAAACCTGATGACATGCAGGTGTAGGTTGTTTGCAATTGAAAACGAAAGTATGGTAAAAGTAATTGTTGAATGTTATAATAAAGATGATAGATAACAGTGTCATTGTGAGGAGCGAAGCGACGTGACAATCTCTTGTGAAAAAGGATATTTATTATAAGAGATTCCTCCACTTCGGTCGGAATGACAACATTCACTTTATCTATTGATATATCCTAAATAAAAAAGTTGAAAAGTAATTTATGGAGAAATTGATGCGTTATATAAGTACCCGCGATAAAAATAATTCTGTTGGCTTTAAAAAAGCGCTGCTTGACTGTATGCCAAGCGACGGAGGTTTGTATGTTCCAGACCAAACAGAAGATTTGCGTCGTTGGTTTTTGTACACTGATGATAAAACTTCTTTTGCGAATATTGCTGGCTCGTTGACATCTGCTTTAATAAACACAGAATTCAGCCCGATTATTTGTGAAACAATAGCAACACATGCTTTTCCGTTCGAGCCTGTCTTAAAAAAATTAGATGACAATTTGTTTGTGCTAGAACTGTTCCATGGTCCAACTGGCAGCTTAAAAGATTTTGGCATTTCATATTTAACAGCATGTCTTGAAACAATTCTTCAGATGGACGGGGAAAAATCAATTCTGCTTGATACAACAGAGAGCGGGGAATTTGGCGCTTGTATGGCTCATGCAATGCGTGGCAAGAAGTTATTGAAGTCAGTGATTCTTGCGCCAAAAGGAAAGTTCCGCGGCATGGAAGAGATCGACTTTGTTTGGAACGGCGGAAATATTTATCCTATAGAAATTGACGGTACAGAAGAAGATTGCCACAATTTAATTAGAAAAATTTATGCTGATAAAACTCTTGTTGAAAAATATCATTTGACTGTTGCCAACACTGCAAATGTTGGTCGTCTTTTACCACAAATGTTTTTCTACACTTACGCATTCTCACGTTTAAAGAAGCAGGTTTCTGGCGACATTTATTACGCGCTTTCTGCTGGAAATTACGGTAACCTTGTTGCGGGACTTTACGCTTGGCAATATGCAATGCCTGTTAACGGCTTTATTGTTCCTACAACTGATAATATTCAACTTGATGTTCAGGGAAACTGCACTGTGCTAGATAGTTTTGTTCCTTTTGAAAAGCGTGCGCCCGTTGACCCTTCAGACCCTTCTAATTTAGAGCGGCTTGAATTTCTTTTTAAAGGGTACGCTCCTATGATTAGAAATTTTATTTATCCTGCAAAAGTTACAGCTAAGCAAAAGGAAGAGGCGTGCAAGCAATTGTTTATGAAGTATAAATATTTTGCGACAGAAAGTGTGTGCGCGTCTTATGCGGCAGCTTTGCAAAGAAAAGATATTATAGAAGAAGATGACGGCACTACAGTTTTAATTATGCGTCATGCGCCTTGCCATTCAGCGGCTTTTATAAAACAGTCTATTGGTGAAGTAGTGGAAACACCTGCCAATACCGCTGCGGCTTTAAAACCGGTTGTGATAAATAAACCAGCTATAGCTGCAGACGATATTGAACAAGTTATTTCCGTTTTGAATTCTTTGAACTTGCTGCGGATTTTTTAACTTTTGAAGCTACAGTTTTTTTAGTTGCAGGAGCTTTCTTGCTTGCTGTTCCATGAGCTTGGCGAAGAGTGTTTTTTTTCACTTTATCACTCTTAGCTTCTTTTTCTTTAGCTGCTTTCTTGACAGTAGAAATTTTCTTCTCTTTTGCTGATTTTATGGTTTTCTTTTCTGCTGTTTTTTTTACAGGTTTCTTTTCAACTTTTTCTGTAGATTTTTTTGCAGCGATTTTTTTAGCAACAGGTTTTCTATCTTTTGCAGTTTTTGTTTTTTCAACTTTCTTCTTGCCAGATGAAGCCGCAATTTTAGAAGGTTTAATTGGCTTAACTGCGTCTGTGAATTTCTTGCAGTCGTAATTAGCGCCGTCTTTTGCTGCTGTTAAAGTTCTGTACAATCTGCAAATTTGTTCTTTAAGAATTCTTGGGCTGTACATAACAACTGCTGCGAATCCGTACCACAAAGTTGAGTCCATCTTTTCCTTGTTGAACCATCTTGTTCCGTTGAAGTCATTTGCTCCTGAAAGAAGGAACGAATAATCTCCGTTCACAAGAAGGTTTGCTGTTTCATAAGTAGACTTCATTTGTCCTGTTGCGCCAAAGTTAAAGTCCCTTACGCGCATCATTATGAATAGCTTTTTAAAAGTCTCCTGCATGTTTGGATTGCGAATGCCTGTTGAAGTAAGAAGCTCTGTTAACTTTCTGTCATAGCCCCATTTTAGGCAGTTCTTGTTGCCTGCTGATGAAACCATTGCAAATGCGCTTAATATTTCTGGAGCGTTCTCATTTGCAAGAAGTCCTTCATAAAGCAAGTTGTCAAATGCGCCTTTAAATGCAGGGCGGCTAGTTCTGTACTGAAATGATTTTTCTTCAATAAGAGTTTTCTTTGCGCCCTGAGCGGAAGCTGTTGACATTGAAAGATATTCAAGTTGTTTTTTAAATAAGTTGTATCTTTCTTCTGGAGTTGCAGTTGAGCATTTTTCACTTGTTCTAATTTCTTTTTGTGTAGTTTTAGTTTTTGATTCGCTCTTTTTGTCAGCTGTTTCTTCTTCTGGAACAACATGTAATTTTGCATATGCTGCAATTTTTTCTGCTTCAATGGACGCAAATTTTGTTTCCACTTTGTAATACTCAATGGCGGCATCTTTTACACTTTCGCAAATGTCAGAGGCGTTTGGCAAAGTTAGTTTTAAAGCCTTGAGCTGAGGAACAGGAGTGAATAAAAGGTGAATCTGCTTAAAGAAATCTGGTGTTGCAAATTTAGCAAGAGCTGCGTACAAATCTTTGTATTGATACTCCTGCCACGCAATGTCCAAGTCTGGAACACCGCGTCCGTTTAATAGTTCACAAAGTTTGCTGTACTTTCCATCTGCATCATCTGTTACTTGCTGAACATCAAGATAAACTTGGTACTCAAAGCCGTTCAATGAAACAAACATTCCGTTGTCTACAATGTCATCGCTTCTTCTAACATACCATAAGCCTGCTGTGTGCTCACGGAAAATGCAGAAGTGGTCGCTGCCTTTTGTAAGTCCCACACCTTCTGCCAAGCTCTTTGTATATTCAACAACATCTTTTTCACCGCTGCCTGTTTTTACAGCATATTCACAAGACTGTTTTATCCAGCCGCTTGCTTTGTCGTATTTGTTGTTGTAAAAAACAATTGCCCTTTCATTTCCAACACCGTTAGAGTACGCGTATATGTTTTCATTAACAACGCCGTTGTTCCAAACATCGTAGAATAAGAAATTTTCAATCTGCGCAAACAAATACCTTTTCTTTAAGAGCGGGAATATATCGCGCCAGTGACGAGCAAGAAGCTGTTCATCTGGCTTTTCATCTTTGTATGCCCTTGTGTATTCCATTCCGTATTTTTCTTCAAAGCCTTCAATCTGGCCATGACCAAACATTGGAAGTCCTGGCATTGTGATCATCAATGTGCAAACGCCAAAGTATTTGTCACCTTTTCCAAACTGTGCAACTGCTGTTTCTTCATCTGGATTGTTCATGAAGTTTACAAAACGTTTTAGAACTTGCGGGTCAAACTTAATTGTGTTCTTAACAGTGTCGCGGTACTTTTGATTTTCTTCCTTTTTTAGCATATTCATAAAAGCGCTGTTGTAAACTCTGTGCATTCCTAAAGTGCGGGTGAAGTATCCTTCCATCATCCAGAAGGCTTCTGCTAGCAAAAGTGTGTCTGGCATTTCGTTTGCGCAACGGTCAACTACTTCACGCCAAAATTCATTTGGAATACGTTTTTCAAATTCTTCATTTGAAAGCGCATACTGGCTGCGAGTGGCAATGTCTCCTCCATGCCCTGGCTCCGGGTACCACAAGCGGCGTATGTGTTTTTTTGCAAGAACCATAGCTGCGTCAAATCTGATGATTGGGAAATTTTTTGCAACACGCATAATTTTCTGAATTACAGCTTCACGTGCTGTAGGATTTAGAAAATCAATTTGTGCTGTGTCATTCCATGGCATGCCTGTTCCGTCATTGCCGTGGTAAATGTAAGTGACATCGCCTGTTTGATTGTCAACTCTTTTAAAGCAAACAGCGCAGTCGTTTTTACTGTAGTAGTGGTCTTCCAAGTAAAGAGAAACTCTTGAGTCCTGGCTTAAGTTTTCTCCATTGAAAGTATACTGAGGGAACGGACAGTCTTTTCTAGTTATGAAATAATCTGGATGCTCAATAACCCATTTGCCGTCCATGCCTGTGTGGTTTGGAACCATGTCGCTTGCAAGCCTTATTCCTCTTACCCAGCATCGTTTTCTTAAATTATCAAGCGCATCCCAACCGCCCAAGTTCTGTGCAATATCATAATCGTACAAACTGTATGCAGAAGCGGCTGCCTCTGGATTACCGCAGATTTGTTTTATTCTTTGGCTAGCGTGGCTTCTTTCCCATAACCCTATTAACCACAAGCCTGTGAAACCTTCATCTCTAAGCGCGTCAAGTTCTGCGTCTGGAATTTGGTCAAGGCGAGTAATAGAACGATTGTATTTTTTAGAAAGCTGGTAAAGCCAAACAAGAACTGTCTTTGCCATAAGAACAACTTTAGGCATCCAGTCGCGGTCTGGAGAAAAGCGTTCATATTCTTTCATAAGATTGTCATAAGAATAGGGCGCCATTTCTGGAGAGCCACCGTTTGTTGGGTGCCATGCTGCTTTTTCTTCCTCACTGATTGTGTCAATTCCTTCAAGCAAACGTTTAAGCCATTCGCCTAAGAGTGTGCCCCAGTTCTGCCTTATGTAGTCAAGCTGCCCTTTTAAAGAAGTAGGGGACGCAACTACAGGCTCTTTTAGCATTGTAATAAGGTCGTTGTTTTTTGTTCCAAAGACAGGCTGTGTTTTAAAATATGCCTTTATCTGATTCCAAGTTTTTATATAGTTAACATTTTGAGTAAGCTTGTGGTCGTCAAATAAAATTGCAAAAGGATGGAACGCAGGATTTTCATTTGCCAAGTGCAGCAGAATCATCTCTTCAAGAACCTGCTCCCTGTTGTCCCTTTGCTTGCCAGTTCCTGTGTCAATGCAGCTTTGCATTAAATAATCTTTATTGGTAAGTTTTTTTTGATAGACAGCAGTTGGTGGAAACTCTTCCATAAACAAAAGAAGAAGATTGTCCATTTCGTCTTTGCCAAAAGAAGTGTCTAAGTCATTTAATAAATTTGTAAAAGCAAGAGGTGATTTGTTTTTTCTAAAGAGCATACATACAAAGTGAAATATTTCATCTATAAGTCCCATTGCATTTAACGCGCCTGTAGAAACTCTTTTTTCTTTTTCATCGCGTTTGTCAAACAGCGCATTAAGTTTTAATTGAAATGCTTGAACTGCTTTTAAGTTTGCAAAAATAACATTGCCGCTTGAAGAATAAAGCGACTGGTCAAATTTGCAAGCGTCACGTACTGCCTTGCTTATATGAAATTCATTGTAAGAAATAATCATTTTCTACCTCTATTAATTTTTTTTATCATGCTCTTGCACGATGTTGTTAATTTTAGAAATGAAATCTTTATCATCAGAAAGAGACTCAACAGTTGCTGGAATCCTGTATGTCCAGTTAAAAGCTGTGACAGTTCCCGGAATGTTTATTCTTTCATCATTTTGATTTTCCAAATAATATTTTTTTTCTAAGAAAAGATAATCTTGAAGCGGATTCACATACCATTCGCTTGAAGTTGCAGCAGAAGTTTGTAAACAGAAAGACGCTACTTCTGGAGAAAATTCCTCATCAGGTTTAACAGGCGGAATATTGTCAAAAAGAGAATTCTTTTCTTTGCCATGATAGAGCTTTATAAATTCACAAACGCTTTGCTTTTCATTATTCCACCATTGGCGTAAAGTTGCGCTGTCGTGAACTGAAGTTGTTGTGACGCTAAGATCAGGGTAGTTTTTTAAAGCAACATAAGGCTGATTTTGCTTGCCCCACTCGCGGCACCATCTTACAACTCTAAGGCTTAAAATGTTTAGCTTGCGAAGAACTTCAGGCACTACTGAAGGAACAGCGCCTAAGTCTTCTGCGCATGATGTCATGTCTGAAGCTGTTGTTATTACAGAAAGCAAATCTGTTGCCTGCTTTTTCCAAAGCTTTTCATTTTCAGCTTCTGTTGTGTCGAATAATGTTTTTAATTTATTCTGCTCATCTTGATTTAGTGATTTCCAAGCTGTTGTTTCTGAATAGCTCCATGTCCTTACAAAATTATTTTCTGAAAGTTCTATGATTGTTCTGTCACGCCATTTTGCGGCAAGCGCATTTTTCACAGCGTCATCTTTTGCTTTGTCATTTGGATAAAATGTAAGTGAGTAAATATTTTTGTCATGCTCAATTTCTTTTTTAAAAAGCCAAAGCTCTTCATTGCCAATTCTATCTGCAACTTTTGAAAGAACATTGTGAGCCTCTTCATAGTTGCCAGTAATGTTTTGAATTAAATAAGTTGGAATGTGTGGTTTAGAAAGCCAGCGTATTCTGCCTTCGTCAAAACCAAGTGCGTTTAATTCTTTTGAAGTGAAAGTTTTGCAAGGCTCAGCGTGGCCTAAATATGCTGTAGTTTCATTTTCGTTCACTGCCCATATTCTAAAGAAGCCAAGCACGTGGTCAATTCTAAAAGCGGAATAATATTGAGAAGCGCATTTGATTCTGTCCTTCCACCAGCTGTAGTCGTCTGCTTCAAGGCGAGCCCAGTTGTAAGTAGGGAAGCCCCAGCTTTGTCCAAGAGGATTTTCTCCGTCTACAGGGGAGCCTGCGCGCAATGTGTGATTGAATAATTCTGGGTAAGACCAGCAGTCGCAACTGTCTTCGTTCATTAAGATAGGCAAGTCGCCCTTTAAAGTTATGCCCAGTGATTTTACATAGTCAGCAGCATCTTTAAATTGTTCAGCGGCTCTCATTTGGCACCACACAAAAAAGTTGTGGCTTGATTTTAAAGCTCTGTTGTTCCACCTAAGTTGTATTTGCTCGCGTGAAAGATGCTGCAAATTTTCAGACCACTCTTTCCAAGAAGCCTGCATTGCACTGTCTTTTAAATTTTTATAAACTGCATAAGAAACAACCCATTTGTTTTCTTTAACAAATTTATTTGTTTCCATTTCAAATTGTTGCGCGTAAGATTTTTCTGCAACTGCAGTAACAACTTTTGTTTTTGATTTTGAATCAGAAAGTGTTACTTTAGATTCAGAAAGAATTTGTTTTTCAATCCAAGAGTAAAGAAGGTGAAGTATTCTAATTTTTTCATTTAGAATTTTTTCATAGTCATATCTTCCGTGGTATTTGAATTCTTTTTTAAAAGTTTTGTATGCGCCTGAAAAAGCTTTGTTGCTTTTAAATGCTGCGTCAAATTCTGGAAGTGATTCAATTGAAATATATAGCGGGTGAAGTGCGAAGGCAGAAAGCCCGCTGTACGGAGACGATTGTGTGCCTGTGTCGTTCACAGGTAGAAGCTGAATAATTTTTAATCCTGCTTGTTTGCAAAAGTCTGCAAACTTTTTTAGAGCAGGAAATTCACCAACGGCAACGCTGTCTTTTGTGTAGAGAGCGCCAAGCGGAATAACAACACCAGTTTTTCTTTCCATAATATTTAAGATTATATCATATTTTTATTTACTTGTGTATTAAATAACAAAAGTTTAGACATAATTCAGAGTAATTTAAGAAATGTGTTTCCTTAAAATAATTATAAAACTACGCGGGATTGTAACGGTGGCAAAGCCAGTGCGGAGCACCGAAGGCGAAAGCCGTAGCCGCGGAAAGCCCGATGAAAAATAAAATTCCGGCTTGCCCGGCAGCTAGAAGAAAATGTTACGTCCAAAAATTAACAAACAAATCCAGAGTTCCAATGCCATACAGGAGTTGCAAGCTTGTTGCTGAACGGCTGCGTTTTGTTAAAGTCAGGAAGCCAATCTGTGTCTGTGCTCAAGTCCTGGTAAAAAAGATATTCAAAGTCGTACGCGTCAATCAAGTGGCGCAACTCTTTGTCCTCTTCTGAATTTACAAGGCGGTTTTGAAATGAAGAAAGTGAAGCGTTTCTATGTTCGCCTTCAGATTCAGTTTTGTTTTTAAAAGGAACTGGCGTGTACTGCGACATAAGCGAAATGCACGAACGAGAGTCAGCGTGTTTTTTTAACCAGTCTAAAGTTAGAATTGTGTCTTCCATTCTTCCTGGCAAAAACAAATGCCGTATGATTGTGCCGCTCATCATCTTTTCTTTTTTAACACCAGA
>JBAXYY010000079.1:0-12604 GCA_041670585.1 Treponema sp.
GCTTCAATTACAGGTGCTGCAACTTGCGTCGCTGTAGTATACGGGCTTTGTAAATTATTTAATCTTGAAGAAGTAATTCGCAACTCGCTTTTGTCTAAGTCTGTCACTACTCCAATAGCGCTTTCTTTAAGCAGCAGTAAAAATGGAATACAGGCAGTCACAATGAGCGGCGTTTTAGTAACAGGTATTTTTGGTGGAATGTTCGCACCACAGCTTGTAAAATTATTTCACATAACAGAGCCAGTGGCAGCTGGACTTGCAATAGGAACATGCAGCCATGCCGTTGGAACAAGCACAGCTTTGCAAATGGGAGAAACAGAAGGCGCAATGTCCTCAATTGCTATTGGAACAATGGGGCTTGCAACAACTTTAGTTTTTATTTTTCTGTAGAGCCGTTTCCTTTTTTTGCATTCTGCTGGTTTTGAAGCTTTTGCTTTTCATTAATTTCATACTGAACATTATTTAATGCTTTTATTGCACGGTCATCAGATGTTGCAATCACAAGATCTTCTAATAAAGATTTTGCATTTTCCAAATCGCCTTGAGCTTCCATTAAAAGAGCAGCATTGTAGCCAGCAGTAAAATCGCCAGTTGACTCATACACATAATAATATTTTTCTTTGCTTTGAGAAATGTTTCCATTTTTTGCAAGCGCCTTAGCATCTGCCAAATCTGCATTTTTTGTTTTGTCGTCAAGCAATTTTAAACTTAAAGTGACATTGTATGGCTGAATGTTAGTTAGAATTTCATTTTGTATGTTGTCTAAATAACTTTTAATTAAAGAAAGAGAAGATGGCACAGAAGAACTGCTTTCATAATCTGCAGATGAAGAGGAAAAGTCCTTTACATTTGAAAGAAGAATGCGTTTTGTTTTTGTTTCCACTACTTTATATTCAACAGAAGCGCTAACATTTCTTTTATAATGCTCAACAAATCTAACTTTTTTCTTTGGTTTTTCTTCTAAAAATTCAGGGTCGTCAGATTTCTTATTTTCTTTTTTATCAGTCTCTTCTATTTTTTCTGTATAATGTTCTATGTTTGAATAGAACGAAATTATTTTTCCTGTTATATAAATGTCAGATTTTATAGTGCTGTCTGACTCATATTTTTCATGAGGCACATCAAGTAAAGTAAAATATTTTGAAGAAGCAAGCTTGTTGTTTAAACCTGATGTCAAATAGTCAGCGGTATTCACCTGCCCTTGATCAAAATTGTCTGTTAACACAGCAAACCAAAACGGCAAGTCATCTGAAACGTTAAAAGGCAATACAGAAATTGTCTTTGCACTTCCAACATCTATTTTTGAAGGGCGCGTAACTGTCACAGGAATTGTAGTAGCGCATGAAATAAATATTAAACTTAGCACGGAGAGAATTACGACACAAACTTTCTTCATCTTAAAACCTCATAATTTTTTTTCAACTCATCAACATTGTACTTTTTATTTTACCATATCATTACTGTATGTTCAAATGAAAATGATTTTACATTCACTTTCAAATCAAATCTCTTTCTGATATACTCTAGAGCATGAATCTTCTTTCTGTTAATAATCTTACAAAAATTGGTCGCGAGCAGCCTCTTTTTACAGGCGTAACATTTGGACTTGACGAAGGCGACAAGGCCGCCATTATTGGAAAAAACGGCACTGGCAAATCAACATTGCTAAATACAATTGCGGGCGTTGTTCAGCCAGACGAAGGAACTGTTGTTATAAATAAATCAGCAGGCGTTTCATACCTTCCGCAGAATCCAACATACTCTAAAGACGACACAATCAAAGAGCACATCTTTAAGTCAAAAAGCCCCAAGCTAGAGACAATACGCGAGTACGAAGACGTGTGCGCAGAAATTGCAGGCAATGAAAAAACAAATGTGGAGCTTCAAAACAAATTCAACACACTTACTACAAAAATAGAAGACGATGACTTGTGGAATTATGAAAGCCAGGTCCATTCAATTTTAACAACTCTTGGCATTACAGACATGGGCCGTAAAATGGGCGAGCTTTCTGGCGGCATGATAAAAAAAGTTGCGCTTGCACAAGTTCTTGTAGAAGACACAAAACTGCTGCTGCTTGACGAGCCAACAAACCACTTGGACATTTCTACAATTTTCTTTCTTCAAAATTATCTTGCGGAAACAAAGCGGAGCGTTCTTATGGTAACACATGACCGCTACTTTCTAGACGCTGTTTGCAACAACATTTACGAGCTTGCACGTAACAAGCTAAAGCTTTATGTTGGCAACTATTCAACTTACCTTGCAAAAAAAACAACTGAATCAGAAATAGAAGACAACACTGAGCGCAGAATAGAATCTGTTCTACGAGTTGAGCGCGACTGGCTTATGAGGGGACCTTGCGCGCGTGGAACAAAGGCAAAGGCTAGAATACAAAAAGACAACGCTTTAATAAACAGAGAAAAGTTTGCAGACGACAAAGGCTTTACTTTTGAAGTCGCAGGCAGAAGGCTTGGCGGAAAGATTCTTGAGCTTCACAACATCACAAAGAATTTTCCAAAAGGAAATGTCAATTCAAAGGACGCAAAGGCAAATCCTGTAATAAAAAATTTCAGCTACACTTTTAACAAGGGCGAAAAGATTGGAATTGTCGGCGACAACGGCACTGGAAAAAGCACACTGCTAAATATAATCACTGGCGCAATTGAGCCTGACAGCGGCAATATTGTAAAAGGCGTGAACACAGTTTTTGCATACTACCAGCAGAATCCAGTTTTTACAAACACAGACTTGACTGTTCTTGAATACATAAAAGAGACAGCGGAAGTTATTACAATGAACGACGGCACAACGCTAAGCGCAAGTTTGTTCTTGGAGCAGTTTGGCTTTGAAGGCAAGATTCAATATTCACCAGTAAGCACATTGAGCGGCGGCGAACGCAAAAGGCTTTTCTTAGTTCGTCTTTTAATGTCAAACCCTAACTTCCTGATTTTGGACGAGCCTACAAACGACTTTGATATTTTTACAATGAACATTCTTGAGCAGTTTTTAACAGGCTACAAAGGATGCCTTTTAATTGTAAGCCACGACCGTTACTTTATGGACAAAGTTGCGGACACTCTTTTTATTTTAGAGAACGACGGAAGCATAAGCGGCTTTGTTGGAAAGTGCAGCGAGTATCTTGAAGTTAAAAAAGAAAAGCAGTCACAGAAAGAGGCGCAGAAAAAAGAAGAGAAAGCGCAAGAAAAAAACAAGGCTGAATCACAAAAAGCAAATGTTACAGAAAGTTCATTAGGCAAAAGAAGACGCACTTTTAAAGAGCAAAAAGAATTTGAAAGTGTTGAAAAAGAAATTGCAGAGCTTGAAGAAAAAAAAGCACAGCTAGAAAATGACATGGCAAGCACTGACTACGAAAAATCTTCCGTTGCCGGCGCTGAATATAAAACAACAAGTGCAAAGCTAGAAAGCGACTATTCTAGATGGGACGAGCTTGCTTCTTTGGAAGAATAGGTTTCATATTCTAGGATGATTTCTCACCTTTGAATACTTGTCTTTGTACATAAGGGAATCTGCCTCGCGAATTATTTTATCTAATTTTAGTTCAGAAGACACTTCTGCGTACTTTGCGCCAAAGCTAGCTCTAATGACATAAGGCTTTTTGGAAATTTTATTATATTCATTCAATGAATTCAAAAACTTATTTTTAAATTCTTCAATGCACTTTTTTGTACAAAGGGAATTAGATTTGCTTATTGAAGCAACAACAAATTCGTCTCCTCCAAAACGAGCCACTATATCGCCTTTGTTTTTTGAATCTTCAAGAGATTGCGCCAAATATTTTATTGCACGGTCACCTTCAATATGTCCAAAAGAATCATTTATATATTTCAACTCGTCCATATCAACTGAATAAATTATCAGGCTGTAATTTTTATGAATGTTCATTTTTATAAGTTCATTTATTTTTTCATAAAAACCACGCCTGTTGCAGACTCCTGTCATTGGATCGTTGTTAATTAAATTTTGCAATTGCTCTTTTGTCTTTGCATAAGAGAATGTTTGATTTAGCGCCCTTGTAATTACGAACAAGTGCATTGCGTCGTTAACAGAAGTTGTAGGCTTATATTCTTCAACGTAGAATCCAAGAACTTCATCTTTAAAAAACAAGCTAGTTAACGAAATACTTCTGCATGATTCTGCAAAAACTGATTTCAAGAATTCAAATATATTATCTTTGGCAACAGATTTTGTTCTTATGGATTTTGCTTTTGTTTTATAAGTAAACACTTCAAATTCGCTATCAAAATATTTCTTATTTTTTACAGAAAGTTTTGTGTCTTTTGTGTCTAAAGTTTGATTTTCTTCCACAAACGATTTGTTCAACATTATGCAGCTGTTGTCATTTATAAACTCATTCATCATTGGCTTAAGGCTTGCAATACTTTCCGCAGCTGAAGTTTTTACAGCAATTCTTTGCCTTAAGTAATTCATATAAATTGTGTTTGTAATATTATCAAGATACAAAAAAGAATATCCTTGAGAATTATTTATTTTTTTATTTAATGAAAGACAGCCGCAAGACTGTGAAATAACAAGATTCGCTGGAATTAATTGTAATTTACTAACATCTTCACCATGCAGTAATTTTTGAATTGTATTTATTGTTTGTTCCGCAAGTTTTTCAAAGCCACACTTAACAGTAGTAAGTCGCGGTTCATTGTACTGCTCATACTCAGAGCCGTCGTAGCCTGTGACAATAACATCTTTTGGAACAGAATAGCCATGTGTAGAAAGCTCCAAGCAAACTGTCATTGCCATAATGTCGTTGCAGCAAACAAAAGCGTCCGGCATTTTCTTTTTAGATTTAAAGAAATCTTCCATGCAGGCAATTGTTGGCTCCTTCCAAAAGTCACCGTACATAATTCTTGTTGAATCATATTTTAGATTATGTTTTTGAAGTGATTTTTTAAAAGCGTTCACCCTTATTATAGAATACGCATTTTCTTTTACACCAGCAACAATATTAAAAGTTTTGCAATTATGTTTTTCAATTAAATGATCAACTAGATGTTCAAATGCAGTTGAATCGTCAAAATAAATATTATAGCAGTCGTCTGTTTTTACATTGTAAGTTATTACGGGAATTTTATTTTTAAGGCATGGGGCAATTACATTTTTTTTAACTGTAGGAAGAGCGTCCACATCTTGAGTCACAATCATCACAGAAATTTTTTGGCAGTCAACAAGGCTGTAAATGCTCTTGTCTACATTGTTTTTTTTATCAATCTTACCTTCAAAGAAAGCGGAAAATATAATCAGCTTCCAGCCCTTCTTAGAAGTTTCTTCAGCTATTTTATTAACAAATTGTAAAACTGTTACATCTGTTAAATTTGAAGTGCATAAGCCAATGATAATATCTTTGCTGCTCGTGTTTGTACTCATACTTATATTTTATATCACAATTATTGAATTAACAACAAATTTAAAATTACGGACAAAGATGAGTTGTTGTTAATTTTAATAATATTAGTTTATTAAAAGTAGAAAAGCCTTCCGCCGTGTCTTCGTCCCGAAAAAAGGCTTGGGCTCGCTGTTGCTCGGTGCAGATTTTTTTCGTGCCAAAGCCCCGGCTCCGGCTTAATTCTGTGTATATAAAATTGATATTATTAAAATTAACAATGACTGGCAATAAATTATAGAAAATGAATTTGAATTGCGATACAATATGTGTATGATAAAAGAAGTTTCAGTAACTGTAACAGCGGAGCAGGAGTCAGACAAGGCTCTTATTAAACAAATGGTTTGCCGCACTTTGGCAAAATCAGGTCAACGTGTAAATGAAAATGATGTGACACTTGTTTTTATAAAACGTTCAATTGATGCGCGTCATAATCAAGTGAAAATTTTTCTTAGGTACAAAGTGTACATTGGTGAAAAGCCAGGCGACACTCAAACAGACGAGCTGCCTGTTTGGAAAAAAGCAGACGGCAGTAAAAGCGTAATCATCATTGGCTCAGGTCCTGCTGGAATTTTTGCAGCGTTAAGACTTTTAGAGCAAGGCATAAAGCCTATAATAATTGAGAGAGGCGAAGAAGTAAGCTCGCGTAAAAGGGCAATTGCTGAAATTAGCACAAAGGGCGTTGTCGGTGAAAACAGCAACTACTGCTTTGGAGAAGGGGGCGCCGGCACATTCAGCGACGGCAAACTTTACACAAGAAGCAATAAGCGTGGCAACATCAATCGCATTCTTCAAATATTCGCAAACTTTGGTGCCGATAAAATAATTCTTACAGACTCTCACCCTCACATTGGAACAGACAAGCTTCCTGCAATAATTTCTGCTATACAAGAAAAGATAATTTCTCTTGGCGGAGAATTTCATTTCAACACAAAGTGCACTGACTTTATTACAAAAGATGTAAATGGAAAATTAGCCGCGACTGGTGTGCAAACAGAAGACACTTTGACAAAAGAAAAAAAATCTTTTTCTGCAGATTCAATACTTTTAGCAACAGGACATTCTGCTGTAGACATTTACGAGCTTCTTGCAAAAACAGCTCCTTCTTCTCTTGAATCAAAAACATTCGCTGTTGGAGTAAGAGTTGAACATCCTCGCGAGCTTATTGATTCAATTCAATACCACGGAAATGTTGGCAACTTACCAGCAGCGGAATACCGTTTAACTTCACAGCAAGACGACCGTGGAGTTTACAGCTTCTGCATGTGTCCAGGCGGTTTTGTTGTACCAAGCGCAACATCACCTGAGCAAATTGTAATTAACGGAATGTCCTCTGCTTCAAGAAATTCCAAATGGAGCAACTCCGCAATTGTTGTAGAAACAAGACCAGAAGACATACCTGCTGAATATGTAGAAAAAGCTAAAGAAAAAAATTGCACAGCTCTTGCGGGACTTTTATGGCGCACAGATTTGGAGCATCAAACTTATTTGCATGGAGAAAATCAAAAGGCACCTGCGCAACGTTTAGTTGATTTTATGGCAAACAAAAAAAGCGAAACTCTTCCAGAGTCAAGCTACACTCCTGGAGTTGTTTCCAGCAACTTGAATGAATGGCTTCCAAAGCAAATTGCATACAGACTAAAGCCAGCGTTCAAAGAGTTTGACAAAAACATGAAGGGCTTTATTTCAAACGACGCTCTCTTAATTGCAAGCGAAACTCGCACAAGCACACCTGTTAGAATTTTGCGCGACAAAGACACTTGCGAATGTACAGCTGTGAAGAATCTTTATCCAGCAGGAGAAGGCTCGGGTTACGCCGGAGGAATTGTAAGCTCCGCTATGGACGGTGAAAATTGCGCTAAGGAAATAATCAGTTCTTTAGTGAAATAGAAATATGGCTTGTCAAAGTGAGCTTCGTGTTCTTAAAAAAACAAGTTCACTTCGGCAAGCCTTTTTACTGTATTAAATAAGCGCACGGGTCTTCCATTTTCCACCAGCAAACCTTGCTATGAAAAATGAAGACCTCACCACCCAGTCAATTATCATTGCAAACCACACGCCCAAAGAGCCAAATGAAGAAGGCCAGTTAAACTTTTCAACAAGACCAAAAATATCTGTCCATTTAAAAACGTAGCTAACTCCAACGCGAACAAGCCACATGCTTAGCATAGAAATTATCATTGTAAAGGCCGCGTCGTTTGAAGCGCGCAAGGCATTTGGAAGTGTAAAAGAAATTGGCCAAATCAACATGCCGCACAAGCCGTGAGTAAGCGTCATGTACCAGGCAAGACGTGTTGTTTCTTCACTCATTCCGTACCAAGAAATTATTTTGTAAGAAAATAAAAGAAGCGGAATATTTAAAACCCACATTCCAATATACGCGAACGACAAAAGTTTTTTTGTATAGTAAGAAGCCTGCTCTGGTTTTGCAGCGCCCATGCACTGCCCCACAACTGTCAAAAGCGCAAGGCTTATTGAAGAGCCTGGAAGAACTTCAAAGCTTGCAAGAGTGTTGCCCGCAGCGTTTGCAGCAATTGCGTTTGTTCCATAAGTTGCAATTAAAGAAAGCACCAATATTTTTCCAATTTGAAAAGTTGAATTTTCCAAGCCGTTTGGCACGCCAATCTTCAAAATTTTTTTTACAAGGTGCCATTCAACTTCAACATGCCTTATTCCTTTTATAGAAACTGCCCGCCGGCCGTTGTAGTCCTTTGAAAAATACAAGCACAGAAGAAGAACAACAGCCGCAACTGTTCTAGAAATCAATGTTGGTATTGCAACACCTTCCACGCCGAACTTAAAGCCGTAGACTAAAAGAGCGTTGCCTCCAATGTTTAAAATATTCACTAGAAGCGCAATAAGCATGCTTACTTTTGAATTTCCCTGCGCTCTAAAAAGTGCCGCCGCCGCATTGTAAATTGCAATTCCCGGCAGCGCGAACAATGTTATTAAAAAATATTTTCTGCTTGCGTCTATTACATCTTCTTCAATATTTCCAAAAATAATTCTAAGAAGAGGCTTGTAAAACGCAAGTCCTGCAATCATTATAAAAACAGAGACAGCCGTGATTGTGTAAAGAAGCTGCTTTGCGGTTTTGTCCGCCATGTCGTATTTTCCACTGCCAATGTACTGCGAGCAAACAACAGCGCCTCCAGTTGCAAGGGCCGCGAATATTTGAGTAAGTAAAACATTTATTGAATCAACTAAAGAAACACCGCTTACAGAAGCCTCGCCTAAAGACGCAACCATAACAATGTCAGCCATGCCAAGTGTTATTTGCAAAAGCTGCTCAACTAAAAGGGGCCAAATTAAAAGCCACAAGTCGTGGTTAGAAAAGAGTTTTTTTTCGCTCACTGTAAAGCACTATTGAGAAATGACAGACTTCAAGAACTGCTGCAAACGTTCATTCTGAGGGTTCTGGAAAATCTGCTCTGGAGTTCCCTGCTCCGCAATCTGGCCGTCGTACATAAACACAACCCTGTCAGCAACTTCACGGGCAAATCCCATTTCATGAGTTACTACAATCATTGTCATGCCGTCTTCTGCAAGCTGCTTCATTACAGAAAGAACTTCGCCAACCAGCTCTGGGTCAAGTGCGCTTGTAGGCTCGTCAAAGAGCATAATCTTTGGCTCCATTGCCAAAGCTCTTGCAATTGCGACACGCTGCTGCTGTCCGCCAGAAAGCTTGTTCGGGTAGGCGTCCATTTTATCTGCAAGACCTACACGTGTTAAAAGCTCTATTGCTTTTTTTCTAGCGTCCGCCTCTGACTTTTTTTTAACATTCATTGGGGCAATCATTACGTTCTGCAAAACTGTCTTGTGCGGAAAAAGATTGAATCTTTGGAACACCATGCCAACTTCCAAAAGCTCGGCGGCTCTTTCCTTAGGCGGAATCTTGTACTTGCGCTCACCATTTTCGTAATAGTCTAAAAGCTTGTCTTCTATAAAAATCTTTCCATTTTTAATATGCTCAAGGTGGTTCAATGTTCTAAGATAAGTTGACTTACCTGCGCCGCTTGGTCCAATAATGCAAACAACTTCACGCGGCTCAACAGTAAGCGAGACGTGCTTTAAAACATCTAGTTTTCCAAAAGAAGCGCAAATGTCTTCTGTCTTAATCATGCTCATATATTTACTCCAAATTATTTTCTAATTTATATTACTCGTACACAGAGTATTTTTTTTCTAGCCTGTTGAATACAATTGTAAAAATTGCAGTGATAATTAAATAAAGAATCATTGCAGGAATGTAAACTAAAGAAGATGATGTTGACGACTGAATGCTTCTTGTGACTTTTGTAATATCAGCAAGAGCAATAATTGAAACAAGAGAAGCGTCCTTTAACATCATAATGAATTCATTTCCAACAGGTGGAATTAAACGGCGTATAGACTGTGGCAATATAATTAGCTTCATTGTCTGTCCGTAATTCATGCCTAAAGCTTTGCTTGCTTCAAACTGGCCTTTGTCTATTGACTGAATTGCAGCCCTGATTATTTCACAGCAGTAAGCGCCGCTGTTCAAACCGTAGGCTATGAATGCCGCAAGAAAGCGGTTGTTAATTGTAAGCGCCGGGTTAATTTCTGGAAGCCCGTAGTAGACAAAATAAAGCTGCATTAGAAGAGGTGTGCCTCTAAAAAAGAAAACATAAGCAGAACAAATTGCCCTAATTATTTTATTCTTTGACATCTTTCCAAGGGCAAGAAAAACGCTAATTATAAGGCCTGCCGAAACAGAAGCCAAAGTAAGCAGTATTGTGATTTTTGCACCAGCCAAAAGTTGCGGTGTCCAACGAATCATCTTTTGTAATAGTTCCATTTCAGCAGTTCCTCTTTTTATAAAAAATTATTTTATTGAGTCAGACATATCTACTCCAAAAATCTTCAAGTAGATAGCTTTTAATGTTCCGTCAGCTTTGATTTCTTCAAGCGCTTTGTTAACAGCAACTGTAAGTTCGTCATTGCCTTTCTTCATGCAGATTCCAAAGTATTCATCTGGAGTGCCAGCCCAAACTTGTTTGTATGGAGAATTTTCTTTTCCAAGATAGCTTACGGCAACAAGACTGTCGCTTACAGCTGCATCGCAACGGCCTAATTTTACATCATCGTATGCGTTCATTACTTTGTCATACTCTTCTGCTGTAAACTGCAAGCCTGCGTCTGCCTGTTTTGTCATAAAGATGTCGCTTGTTGTCTCTGCCTGGTAACCTACGCGAAGTCCTGCCAAATCAGCTGGAGATTTTACTGCCAAAGTAGAGTCTTTTGAAAGAATGATTGCCTGACCGTTTCCAATGTAAGGGTTTGAAAAATTATAGTTTGCTTTGCGTTCATCTGTAATTGTAACTGCTGACATAATCACATCGTATTTAGATGTATCAACACCGGCGAAAATTCCGTCCCATGCTGTGTCAACAAATTCAGCCTTCAAGCCCATTTTAGATGCAATTGCTTTTCCAAGTTCTACATCAAATCCAATGGGTGTAACACCGTCTTCGTCAAAATATTCAAATGGCGGATAACCAATTTCCATACCTACTTTTAACACTCCGTCAGTAAGTGTTAAACCTGATTTTGCTGATTTCTTTGAGCATCCAGTGAATGAAAATGCAAGAAGAACAGCAGCTAAAACTGCAAGCGCTTTTTTCATAATTTACTCCTCTGTAAAAAAATAAAGGGACATTGACCGCTAAAAAGACGTCTTTGTCCCCTGTGATTTAAGTATAAACTTTCATTTTTCTTGTGTCAATAATGTATAATTATGCAATGCTCACAAATCTGATTTTTTGCCAAAACTTATCTTTGGAACAACTTCCGCAAGCATAATCGCAGTAAAAATCAAAACGCAGCCTATTATCATTCTAAATGTCATCTGCTCGTGAAGAAGAATTGTGCTGAACAAAACTCCAAACACTGACTCCATAGAAAGGAACAGAGAGGCCAACGCTGATGGCACATATTTTAAGCAAACGTTCTGAAGCATAAACGCAATCATTGTGCTGAATATTCCAAGGTACAGCATAGAAACAATCACGCGGGAATTTGTTATTCCTTCAAGCGGGAACTTTCCGTCCATAAGAGGAGCCGCTATAATTGAAAAAACAGCCGCAAAAATAAACTGCAAAACCGTTAGCAAAACAGGGTCTTCTGTTGAATCAAATTTTTCAACGTACAAAATGTGCACTGCGTAGAACACGCCGCAAATTAAAGTAAGTGTGTCGCCAATGTTCATTGAAAAAGAGGAGCCGCTTTCATTTTTCAAAGCAAGAAGCCCAATGCCTGTAACAGAAAGAACAGCCGCCGCAAAGACATACCAGGCAGGCCTTTTTTTATTCAACGGCCAGCCAAGAAGCGGAATTAAAATTACATAGATTGTTGTAAGAAACGCATTCTTGCCAGCAGTTGTGTATTTGCATCCAATAGTTTGAAAAGCATACGCACTGAACAAAAGCGCGCCAAGTACAATTCCATGCACAAGGTACGATTTGTTCATCAGTTTGAATTTCTTTAAAAACAAAAGCGAAAGGCAGACAGCCGCAATGGTGAACCTGAACGCGAGCATCCAGATTGCGCCAATGTAGTCAAGGCTGTCTTTTACAATTACAAATGCAAAGCCCCATATTGCCGCCGCAAACAAAAGCCCCGCACTAGAAAAAACACTAATCTCTTTTTTTGTCATTTTACTTCTGTCTTTTGCAAGTGCCAAATGTCTTTTACATATTCTTCAATTGTTCTGTCGCTAGAGAATTTTCCACTCCGCGCAATGTTGATTAAAGATTTCTGCGCCCATGATTTCTTAAGCTTGTATGCTTCAGCAACTTTTTCCTGTGCCTCTACATAGCTGTCAAAATCAGCAAGAACATAATAAACATCTGGTCTTTGTCCTTCAACACCATAGATTAAAGAGTCATGCAATTCTTTAAAAAGCTGTCCTGTTGAATCATAAGTGCCGTCTGTAAGCTGGTCAATTACTTTTGCAAGAGCCGGACTTCTGTCTAGATATTTTTGAGGATTGTAATTATGCGCAGACTCTATCTTTGTAATTTCATCTGAAGTAAGGCCAAAAATAAATTCATTGTCTTTTCCAGCTTCCTGTACAATTTCAATATTTGCACCGTCCATTGTTCCTAAAGTAAGCGCGCCGTTCATCATGAACTTCATGTTGCTAGTTCCGCTTGCTTCTTTTCC
>JBAXYY010000080.1:0-12317 GCA_041670585.1 Treponema sp.
AAAAATGCTACGTCCAAATAAATAAAACAAATCAAAAACTTCTGTTAAATTTTTAACTGTTTTTTAACACAAAAAATATTTCTTTTATAAACTTTTAATCTATACTAAAGCCACTATGATAAAGACAATTCTACAATTTGCAGGAAGCCTTTGTTTCTTGCTTTACGGAATGAAGTTGATGAGTGACGGCATTCAGAAGTCTGGCGGTGAAAAGCTGCAGAAGGCGCTTCACTTTATGACCGGCAGTAAAATCAAGGGGCTGCTTACGGGGTGCCTTTTGACTATGGTTATTCAGTCGTCGGGCGCAACTACTGTTATGGTTGTGACTTTTGTCAACGCGGGCCTTATTACTTTGGAGCAGTCAATAGCCGTAATTTTTGGAGCTAACATTGGCACTACTATTACCGCTTGGATTGTGGCTCTGTTCGGCTTTAACTTTAAAATAGAAAATTTTGCAATTCCAATTTTTGGCATAGGATTTTTGCTTACTTCAATTCGCAAGTGGCACAAGCAGGGAATTGGGCAGGCCATTATGGGATTTGGCATTTTGTTCATTGCGCTTTCTTGGCTTTCTAGCACTATCACGCTTGACGGCAACACGCTTTCTTTCCTTCCTGCAATTCAGAACTGGGGCATATGGAGCATTCTTCTTGCATTTGCAATTGGCATTTTCTTTACGGCGCTAATTCATTCGTCTTCTGCAATGACGGCTATTGTAATCACCATGGCTTACAATCATTTGATTTCCTGGGAATTTTCTGCGGCAATTGTCATAGGCAGCAACATTGGGTCTACTGTTGATTCAATCATGGCGTCTTTTGGTGCTAAGGTTAACGCAAAAAGAACTGCGCTTGTCCATGTGCTTTTTAACTGCACTACTGCAATTCTAGCTTTGATTTTTATAAAACCGTTCTGCGCTCTTATAGACTTGATTACCCCTGGAACAATTGCGGAAAACATCACCTACCATATTGCTATGCTGCACACTTGCTTTAACATTGCGGGCACTTTGATTTTTATTCCGTGGACAAAACAAATTGCTCGCCTTACAGAAAAATTGATAAAGCCTGACGCAAGCGAAACTCCTGTTACTTACACTCTTACGTTCCCAGAAAAAACTGCGGTGGAATCTCCGGCGGCTTGTGTAATTACAGCGCAAAAAGAAGTTACTCGAATGGCGGATATTGCGGTGCAAATGTTTGACCGTTTGCAGTACGGTTTTACAGACAGGTCGGGCGCGTTTCTTGCTGACCACTACCAGCATTTGTCTGACGAAGAAAATTACATTGACCAGATGCACGAACAGCTTACAAAATATTTAATCAAAGCGGAGCAGCTTGATATTGACGAGCGGCTTCACAACAACATTTCTGTTATGATTCAAATTATAGAAGAGATTGAGTCTATGTCTGACGACTGCATGAGCATTGGAATTTACATTAAGAAAATCACAGAGAAGCAGTACATCTTCCCTAAAGAGGACTTTGATCGTCTGTTGCCTTATCTTGAACTTTCAAGGGAACTTCTGTACTTTGTTTATAAGAACATTAACTCTGAATTAAAAGAGGAGCAGGTTACTTTTGCGCATGAGATTGAAACTCAAATTGATTCAGAAAGGAAGAACCTAAAGAAGCTTGCACGCAGCAGGCTTGAGCAGGGCGCTAATGTTAAGGCTGAGCTTTTGTACATTGACTTGGTGCGTCACATAGAAAAAATTGGCGACAGATGTTTTGCAATTGCAGAGCAGCTTAAGATTCAGAAATAAATTATTTAATAAAAGAATGTGTCATTGCGAGGAACGAAGAGACGTGGCAATCTCTTCTATATTTTACAAAGGAGGCGGCTGAATTGAAAATAGAAATTGTTGATGACGAAGAGCCTATTAGAGAATTGATAAAATATAATTTAGAAAAGCTTGACTATTCAACAGTCTGCGCTAAGGACGGCAAAGAGGCGCTTGCAGAAGCAAGAAATGAAAAGCCTGACTTGATTGTTCTAGACCTTATGCTTCCTGACATGAGCGGCCTTGATATTTGCAGAATCTTAAAAAACGACAAGGACACTTCTGCTATTCCAATTGTCATGGTCACGGCAAAGACAGAAGACTCTGACATTGTTACAGGACTTGAGCTTGGGGCAGAAGACTATGTTACAAAGCCATTCAGTCCGCGTGTTCTTACCGCAAGAATTCAAAGCGTTCTTCGCCGCAAGTCGTCTGTTCGGCAAACAATTAACAGCGATGAAATTAACACTCACGGCATTTCTATTCTTCCAGAAAAGCATGAGGTTACAAAAGACGGCAAGGAAATAAATTTAAGCGCAACAGAATTTTCAATACTTGAATATCTAGCGCGACACATTGGCCAAGTGTTCAGCAGGCAGCAGATTATAAACGCAGTAAAAGGCTCGTCCTACCCTGTGACCGACCGCTCAATTGATGTTCAAATATTAAGCATAAGGCGTAAGCTAGGCGACAACGCAGAAAGTGTTTCTCCCATCATAGAAACCTTGCGCGGTGTAGGCTACCGCATGTCTGATGAAAAATAATCATTATGACCCATATTTTTTACTACAATATATATAGTAAAAATAATTGGTATAAAAAATGCCGACAGACCGGCAGGCAACAGTTAGGGTGCCACTCTAGTCCTGTTCAGCCCGCCACATACCGCTAGAGCCGCGGCAGGCCCCAAACTGCTGACTGACGGGCTGTCATGTTTGTAAATAGTTTGATTGATTAATTATTTTATTTTATGTTGAAGGAGCAAAATAATGAAACAGCACAAATCAATGAAGACATGGGTACTGCTTTTTGTGGTCAACGGTCTTGTCCTAGCCTTAGGATTTTTGCTTTTGCTTTTCACAAGCTTAAAGGCTCTAGAGGACACGGCTCAAAATCAGACCGAAGCAAATTTACGAAGCTTTGCATATTCACTAGACAAACTTCTTCCATATTCAAAATCAGATGGCGAGGAAAATTTTTCAAGCCTTGACGCATTTGTAAAAAACTTAATCCAGTCTGACCCTTCATACAGAATTACAATCATCGCAAAAGACGGCTCTGTAATTGCAGACTCACTTGCAAACCCTAGCGCTATGGAAAACCACGCCACACGAGCAGAAGTAAAAGACGCGCTTCTTGGAAAAGAGGGAAAGTCGCTCCACACAAGCTCTGTTAACGGCAAGACGCTAATGTACTTTGCAATTCCTTCTACATACCAAAATGAAAATATTGCCCTTCGTCTTTCTATGCCTGTTGAAGAAACTGTGTTCTTTTCTACATCAGCAAAAAGCTCGCTTATTGCAACTTCAATCTTACTGTTCGCCGCAGTCCTTATTGCATCGTTCATTATCTCGCTTCAAATTATCAACCCTATGCAGGAATTAAAAAAAGCTACGGAGCAATACAGGAACGGCAACTTTGAGTATGAAGTACTAATTACTTCCCCGCGGGAAATGGCGGAGCTTGGTGATTCATTCAACCTGATGTCGCACACAATTGAGCAGAACATTGAGAGCATGAAAAAGCTTGAGACTGTTAGAAAAGATTTTGTCGCCAATGTTTCGCACGAATTAAAAACGCCTGTCACTTCAATCAAAGGCTTTACAGAAACGCTTATGGAAGGCGCAATTGATGACAAGGAAACTTCACGCCGCTTTCTGGGAATAATCAACACACAATGCACTCGCCTTATGAGCATTATGGAAGACCTTTTAACTTTAAGCAGGCTTGAAAATGAAGGAGCCGCGCCAGACAAGTCAGACGCGAACATTGTAGAAATTGTGCAAAAAGAAATAGACACTTTCAGTTCAGCCGCAAATCAAAAATCAATCTCGCTGAATTTAATTTCATCTTCTAAAAATATTTCCGCAAATGTTAACAGCGGCCTTATTGAGCAAGCTGTTGGCAACTTGATTATTAACGCAATAAAATACTGCCCTGAAAACAGCAAAGTCTTTTGCTCAGTTGACTTAGAGCCAAATGACAAAGTTCAAATTGTAGTAGAGGACAACGGCTTTGGAGTTCCAAATTTATACAGGGAAAGAATATTTGAACGTTTCTTTAGAGTTGACAAAGGCAGGAGCCGCGAGGAAGGTGGAACAGGACTGGGGCTTTCTATTGTAAAGCACATTGTCACATTGCACGGCGGCACTGTAATTGAAAAGAACCGCCCTGACGGAAAAGCAGGCGCACGGTTTGAAATAACGTTGCCAGTCTGCTGATTTTAACAAAACAGTTCTTTAAAATTGATTTTTTTTACTACAATATATATAGTAAAAATAATTGATATAAAAAATGTTGACAGGCCGGCAGGCAACAGTTAGGGTGCCACTCTCGTCCTGTTCAGCCCGCCACATACCGCTAGAGCCGCGGCAGGCCCCAAACTGCTGACTGACGGGCTGTCATGTTTGTAAATATTTAGAAAAGAATTCCTACAGTTTCTTGGAATAAAAATAGTGTAACCAGCCAGATTTACGCTTCGAACTCGTCAAGATGAGTAAAGTCAAGTGTCGCAAAATAATCGTCAAGCGTTTCCTTTCTGCGGATTTCTACAATAGTGCCGTCTTCACGAAGAAGAAGCTCGCCCGCCCTAAGCTTTCCGTTGTAGTTAAATCCCATTGAACGGCCGTGCGCACCAGCGTCATGTATTATAAGCAAATCGCCAACATCAATTTTAGGAAGGCTTCTTTCCACAGCGAACTTGTCGCAGTTTTCACAAAGGCTTCCGCAAACGTCATACACTTTGTCTTTTGGAGCGTTCTCTTTTCCGCTAACTGTAATCTCATGGTAAGCGCCGTACATTCCAGGCCTCATCAAGTCAGCCATGCTTGCGTCAACGCCTATGTATTCCCTGTAGATATGCTTTTCATGGATTGCCGTTGTAACAAGCGAGCCGTATGGTCCAGTGATCGGTCTGCCGCATTCAAAGCAAATTCTTAACGGATCAAGACCTGCCGGAACTATGTATTTGTCGTAAAGTGAGCGAATAAGTTTTGCAAGATAACCAAGGTCAACTTTTTTCTGGTCAGGCTTGTATGGAATTCCAATGCCGCCTCCCAAGTCAACAAATTCAAGCCTTACTCCAAGCTTTTCTTTTAACTCAACTGCAAGCTCAAAAATAATTTTAGCGGTGTCAGCAAAGAAGTCTGGGTTAAGCTCGTTGGAAGCGACCATTGTGTGAAGTCCAAAATGCTCCACGCCTTCGTCTTTGCAAATCTTGTACGCTTCAAAAATCTGCTCGCGTGTAAGGCCGTACTTTGCTTCCTCTGGCTTTCCTATAATCGCGTTGCCGCCTTTTTTCAATGAGCCAGGATTGTATCTAAAGCAAATTGTGTCTGGAAGCTGCCCCACTGCGTTTCTTAGAAAATCAATATGAGTAATGTCGTCCAAGTTGATTGTGTTGTTCCTCATGTTGGCGTAAATAAATTCCTGCTCCGGAGTGTCATTGCTTGTGAACATTACATCGTGTTCCTTCATACCGCTTTTTTCTGCCAAGATAAGTTCCGGCATACTAGAGCAGTCAGCGCCGCATCCTTCGCTCTGTAGAATTTTTAAAATGTAAGGGTTTGGGCAAGCCTTAACAGCATAGTATTCTTTGAAGTCAGGAAAAATACTGAACGCTTTTTTAAAATAGCGCATGTTTTCGCGTATTGCTTTTTCATCATACAAATAAAATGGTGTGGGATATTTTTTTGCCAGTGCCACTGTCTGGTCGTGTGTTAATGGAAAATCTGAACTCATGCTGGCATTATGTCATTTTTTTTATTTATCAGCAACAGCGGAAAATAACAGTAACAATGAACTATTTTATAAAGCTAAAGAATTGAAATCCTTTTTAAATAAGATGAAGCAACACTTTAAACACAACTCGAATCATCAATAGTTTGGGGCCTGCCACACTCTCGCGATGACAAAAAGCAATAAAGCCGAGAATGGCACCCTAACTATTGCTGCTCCGAGTTATAAATATCTTCAATCCTTAAACTGTATAACAAAGTACAAAATTGTTACAATTATTTTCTTAAACAAGATTTCTTAAGCAAGAAGTAAATCAATATTCCTAAAAGAGGCACACAGCCGAAGCCGGCAAAAAGCGCCTTGTAGCCGAACATGTCAATCACTAGACCGCCTATCGCATTGCCTATTACGTTTGCAAGACCCACCGCTATGTTAGAGTACATTGCCATTCCAACAACTGTGCTTTTTCTGTCTGGAGCGTTTTCTGTTACAAACATAATGCACGCTGGATGGAACAAGCCGAACGTAACGCTGTTCATGCACTGAGCGATTATTGCGCCAGTAAGGTTTGGAATTAAAACAAAAGTGAACATTCTGATTGCCACAACAAACGCGCTGAAGATTACAACTTTTCTGCTGCCAAATTTATTTATAATTTTTCCAGAGAAAAACAAAAACGGTGTTTCGCACAAGCCGTGGATTGCGCTTAACAATGCAACTTTGTCACTGTGAAGAAATTCCTGTGCGTACATTGCAATATAAACATTGCTTGGAACAAGACCCATAAAGCCTGTGAAAATTACAAAAAGCACAAGGTAGAAAATTTTAGGATAGCGACTAAAAACATCAAGGAACACTGATTTTTTATTTTCATCTATTTCATTTTCTTGCAAAATAGATGTATCTGCTATACATTTTGCACCATCGCTTGAACTTTCATCTTTAGTTGCATTATCTTTAGAAGACTCAACTTTTGATTTTGCTTCAACAAGTTTTTTCTTAGCAGTTCCAAACGCCGCGCCAGGAATAACCGCAATGCTTATTGTGTACAAAACAGCCGGCACAACAAACCAAAGTATAATTTCAGTTATGTGCGACTTTATATACACGCTGTCAAAGTGGCAGAAATACTGCAGCGCTAAATTTCCAACAACAAAACCTATCGAGCCCCAGCAGCGAATATAGCCGTACCTCTGTTTGTCGTTATCAATGTAGTCATTAACAATTGAATCATAAAAAGGAATGCAGCCTTTGTATCCAACAGCATAAATCATAATGAAAAAAACTGTTAGAAAAAATCCAGAAGTTCTGATTAACGGAGCAGGAACAACTGTCATTACAATTGCAAAGATGATAAGACAGTGCCCTAGCTTTCCTTTTTTTGCGAACACTTGGCTTAACAAAAGCGGGAAAACAATGCCCGCCAATTCATAGAGCGACATCAATATTCCAACTTGAGTCGCGGAATAATTCAAGTAATTTCTTAGCACCAAAGACAGCAAAGAAACAACAACGCTGTTCAATGAGAAAAATATAAAATATGGTATAGCAAACTGCATGGCGGGAAGTATATCTACAACTTTAATTTCTCACAATAGATAATTTCACTGAAAACCTTAGCGTGAATAAAACAAAATTAGAGATATTTTCTTAAGTCAAAACGCTGCGCCTGACCAGAACAGCATGATTTTCGCTTCATAGCGATGAACAAGAACTGTAAATTACTTCTCCGCCAGCTTAATCCACATCTTCATATACTCTTCAAAACCAGAAAAATTTCCGCGCGTAACTGGGCGTTTTTCAATAACAACTTTATCCGCTAAAGAGCCGCATGGCTTTTTCTCCAACGCCATAACAGCCGTCATTGCAGAGCCAAACGCAGTGGCTTCAGAAATGTTTGTAAGGTAAAAATTATTCTCCGGAAGAACAGACGCAAGAAGCCTGTTGTACATTTCATTTTTTCTAAAGCCGCCCTCTGTAAAAACAGATGTTCTTTTTCTAAGACCTGCACGGCGCAAAGAAGTGAAGCTTTGAATAGCAAGAGAAATATCAAGAAGCGCAAAAAACTCACTGCCGCTGCCATTCAAGCAAGAGCGTTTTATAATTTCAGGCAAATTATTTTCATCACATTTTTCCAAATCAGCAAGCGAATAAAATTTTTCATCTTCAAATATTCCAGGCTTAGAAGAAGTGAACTGACCGCTGCCCTCTACAACTTCAGGCAAAAGAAATACTTTTTTTTCAGTAAGTATCTTCTGCACATCGCAGTCATTAGGATTTGGCAACTCAGACTTTCCGCTGATTTTTTCATAGAGCTTTCTATAAGTGTCAAATTCCATTCCACCTAAAAATATAGAAGTCTTTACAGGAGTGTGAAGCGCGCTTTGGTTAAAGTAAACTATTTTTCCAAAGTCATCTTTGCTAAAGTGATATTTTTTTTCTGGATGCATACTAACGCACCAAGTGCCCGTGCTGTTCAAAACAAAATCATTTTTTTCTTCAGCTAAATAAGGAAGAAGGCTTGCATTGCTGTCGTGCACTCCAAGAGTCACAACTGTGTCTTTAGAAAGTCCAAGCTCGTCCGCAACATCTGGCTTGACGCAACCCAAGATGCCATAAGTTTCCGCGTATCTTGCAGGAAGCTTTTCCCTAATTTTCAAAGTGTCAACTACAGAACTCCAAGTTGATTTTTTATGGTCCCACAAAAGCGTGTGGCTTCCAATGTATGTTGGCTCAACAGCAGCACTGCCTGTTAAAAGAAATCCCCAGTACTGAGGGAAGCATAAAATTAGTTTTGTGTTTTTGTATTGCTCATAAAATTTTTGCTGTAGAAAGTAAATTCCTTTTGCAGGATTTATCATTGCGCTAAATGCCGGCGAGAAAGTTTTTTTCTGAAGAAGTTTTCTTGCCCCGCAAAGTGAATAAAATTCTTCCTGAAATTTTTCACCAGGCTCGTAAGTGTAGTAAACACAAGGGGCCGCAAGCTTTCCATTTTCATCAACACAAACAAAAGTCGCGCCGTGAGTTGTAACGCTAATTGCCTTCACATTATATTTTTTAGCAAAAGTTTTTATCTCATCTTTAAACCATTTTTCCATGCCGCTCAAGTCATGCGCCGGAATTTCCATGCCGTCAGAATCTTTCACATAAACCGGCTCAAACGATTTGTACTCGGCCTCAATCTGCTTAAGCTCGTCGCTATAAACAGCAACCTTTTTATTTGTCATTCCAATGTCAATTACAATAATTGCGTATTTCATAAAAGAATTGTACTAACTTAATTGCCAATTATCAATTATCTTTTTTTTATTTTATGGACAAGCTTATTTTTTCCAGTCGGCGTTCCGTGGCTCCGCTTCCGCTTCGGTCTAATCTTCTTTCAGAATCTTAGACGGCTCACGCCCCACTCCATGCCGCAGTATGCAATCTTGTTTCATATAAAAGTTGTTAGGCAAAAAAAAGATTGAACACCAGTCAATTTCCCCAATTGATAATTCACAATTACTTTTTCTCTTCCATAAATAATTGATAATTCACCATTGACAATTAGCAACTGATAATTAGAATGAACTTTGAGGTAAACAAAATGCTTATAGGAATATCACCGGCAATTAGCCCGGACTTGCTTTCTGTATTAGATAGAATGGGACACGGAGATGAAATTGTTCTTAGCGACGCTTTCTACCCTGCCGAAACTTGCAACAAAACAGTTCTACGCGCTGACGGCATAAAAGTGCCAGAGCTGCTTGACGGAATCTTAAGGCTCATTAACATTGACCCTTACTCAAAAGACAGCCTTGTTATGATGGCGCCAGTTGAAGGTGACAAGCTTGACCCTTCTTTAGAAAAACGATATGTGGATGTTATAAAAAAACGCTGGCCAAAAGCACCTGCTATTACACGCATTGGACGCTTTGAATTTTACGAGCGTTCTAAAACGGCATTCGCAGTTGTTGTAACAGGGGAAACCGCAACTTACGGGAATATCATTATAAAGAAAGGCGTTACACCAATTAGCAAGGAATTTCTAAAATAAAAAAACAACAGAACAACGCTGTTTTAAAATCTAATAACATTAAGTATTGTACAAAAACAACTACAGCGTCAGCATGGTGGGGCCGGCCGCGGCTCTCATGGTGGCGAGAAGCGGAAAAGCCGAGAGTGGCACCCTCCATGTTGCCACTGTAGTTTTCAACTTTATTTAATTAAAATGTACTTAGTTTTGAAACAGATTTCATGCTTTCTGCCTGCGTCCCACTTTTATAACTTACCATTATTTTTATCCATATAAATTCATTATCTTTCCATAATATTCCCTAAAACATAAATAGAATAAATCATAAAAATAACTGGTAAAAACTCTACAAAATTCCACATATTTTTGTATAAAAACTATGGTAGACAAAGAGATTTATCTTCTGTAAACTGCTTCTATTATAGAAGTTAGGTAAATTTACCTAAATGCAATCTAGAAAAATAATTTTTAAAGACAGGAGATTTATATGAATTACGGTCACTTTGACGATGAGAAAAAAGAATATGTCATCACACGTCCAGACACACCTCAGTCTTGGAGCAATTACTTAGGCTCTACAGAATACGGCGCTGTAATTACAAACAATGCTGGCGGCTACGGCTTTTACAAATCTGGCGCACGTGGAAGATTCATGCGTCTTCGCTTCAACTCAATTCCAATGGATCAGCCTGGAAGATATTTCTACATACGCGACAACGAATCAAAGGACTACTGGTCAGCTTCATGGCAGCCTGTTGGAAAGCCGCTCGACCAATATAAATCAGAATGCAGGCATGGAACTGCCTACTCAATTTTCACTTCTGAATACGCGGGCATTAAGTCAGAAGCAACATATTACGTTCCTCTTGGACAGGTGTTCGAGTACTGGAGACTAAAGCTCACAAACACTTCAAACAAGCCAAGAAAACTTTCTGCGTTCAGCTACTGCGAATTTACAAACCAGTGGATGACAGAGCAGGATCAGGTAAACTTGCAGTATTCACTTTTCATTGCAAAGGGATCTTGCAAAGACGGCATGATCAGCCTTTCAAGCGAAGACAATCTTCTAAGACAAAGAAAAGACTTTGCCACAAACGACATAAACATGAACGAGTGGATGGCACTTGCAGGAGCCCCTGTTGCGTCCTACGACACAGACAGGGCTTCTTTTATTGGAACATACGGCAGCTACAAAGAGCCAAAAGCTGTTATTGAAGGCAAATGCTCAAACAGCAACGCTTACGGCGACAGCGGATGCGGCTCACTCCAGGCGGACATTGAGCTTCAGCCAGGCGAGTCAAAAGAAATAATGATTCTCTTAGGAATAGGAGATGCTGAAGTTAGAGGCAGAAAAATTGTAGCAGAATACGGCAACACAAAACGCGCTGATGAAGAATTTGACAAACTTGTAAAGAGCTGGCACTCAAAGTTAGACAGCTTTGTTGCGGAGACACCAGACGCAGACATTAACCATACAGTAAACATGTGGGGCTTGTACAACTGCCTTATCACTTTTGCTTGGTCGCGCGCCGCTTCATTGGTTTACAACGGAGAACGTGACGGCTTAGGCTACAGGGATTCCGTTCAGGACATTCTTGGAGTTTCAGCCGCAATTCCAGAAGTTGCAGAAGAGCGCATGGAAAGAATGTTAAGCGGACAAGTTGCATGCGGTGGAGCAATTCCTGTAATTACAACAAACCACAATCCAGGACACGAAAAATGCCCAGAAGAAAGCGAGTTCCGTTCAGACGACTGCTTGTGGTTCTTCAACGCGGTTCCGGCATACATTGCAGAGACAGGCAAATTTGACCTTTACAATAAAGTTGTTCCTTACGCTGATAAAGGCAAGGCAACAATTTACGAGCACTTAAAACAAGCGCTTCTTTTTAACTTAAACAGAATGGGCAAAGATGGTATTCCATGCGGACTTTTGGCAGACTGGAACGACTGCTTAAAATTAGGCTACCACGGAGAAAGCCTCTTTGTGGCATTCCAGCTGCGCTTGGGCCTTACAACATACTCAGACATTTCACTTCGCCTAGGAAAGAAAAAGGAAAGCGAATGGGCGCTAAAGACACGCGAAAATCTAGACAAGGCAATTCAGAAAAAATGCTGGGACGGCAAATGGTGGATCTGGGCAATTGCAGAAGACGGCACAGTTTACGGAACAAAGACTTATGAAGAAGGACAAGTCTACTTCAACACACAAGTATGGTCGGTTCTTTCTGGAGCCTCTACACCGGAACAGGCACAGGAATGCATGCAGACTGTAAAAGAAAAGCTTGCGACTCCATACGGCTTAATGCTCTCTGCCCCTCCATTTGTAAAGACAAGCATAGACGTAATGAGGGCTGTTGTATTTAACAGCGGCATAAAAGAAAACGCCGGCATCTTCAACCACACACAAGGCTGGGGAATTATTGCAGAAACAATGCTTGGCGACGGCAACAGGGCCTATGAATATTGCAAAGCAGCCCTTCCTGCAGCTTACAATGACAAGGCAGAAATCCGTCAGAGCGAGCCTTATGTACAAGGACAGACAACATACTCAATCTTCAGCCC
>JBAXYY010000081.1:0-11913 GCA_041670585.1 Treponema sp.
ACTGTTAAATGCAAAAACAATGCTCCACTTTGTGCAACCATTCCTGTTTCTCTTTTGCCTGGCGCAAGGTTTGTAATTTCTTTTCCGTCTAAAAAAATATGTGGTTGTTTTGAATTGTCTTTTGAAGTTCGCTCGTCATTTTTTTCTAAGCCTGCAATAAGCCTTAGCACGGTGGACTTGCCGCTGCCGCTTGGACCTACAATTGTTGTCATTGTTCCTTTTTGAACAGTGAAAGAAAAATCTATTGTTACGGAGTCAAATGATTTGTATAAGTTCTGCGCTTTTAAAAATTCAAGCTCATCGTTGTTTTCATTGCAAGAAAAATTGTTTTTTTCATTAGTCATTTTCGTTCGCCTCTTTGAATTTGCTTGATAAAATAAAAACTGACATACAAATAATGCCAAGAAGAAGTCCTGCTGCGCAAGAAAGATTTAGCTTATGGTTACCTGCAAGCCTGTATGTAAAAAGTGCAAGTGTGTCAAACCTTGGAATTGCAAGAACAAGTGGCAACGTGGAATCTCCTGCGCTTATTGCAAAACAAAAACCTAATGCGCTGACTATTCCTTTTGTGCTGTAAGGAATACAAACTTTAAACAGTGTGTCTGTTTTATGGCAAGAAAGAATTTTTGCTTGGTCTAAAACGAGTTCCGGTATTTTGACTAAGTGTGTATATATTTGCCTGAACGCGAACGGCCAAGAAAGAGCCGTCTCTGCTAAAATTAAAATTAGCTGCGAGCCTCTTCTTACTGTCATTGTCATTCCAAGCCCCATGACTACAGAAGAAACAGCCATTGGTAAAAGTGGAATTGTCCTAAGAAATGTGTTCTTTGAAAAAGGATCTTTTATTCGTAAAAAGAAAGCATACACATACGCTGTGACTGTGCAAAGAACAGAAACACAAAGAGCTGTTGTTAAAGTTGTGAATAAAGCCTTAAGAAAACCTTTCATCAAAAAAAGCTGCTTCCAGTTGGCAAAAGTAAAAATAATTGAGTTGCTTTGCCTTTTTGTAAATGATGAAATTAAAATGCAAAAAAGTGGAAGTGCAAAAAAAATTAGAATTATAAAAAGAAAAATAACAGAAGGAATAATTTGATTTTTAGAAATTTTAGTTCTAGTGTTTTGATTGTATAAAAAAGAAATTCCTTTGTTCTTTATAGATTTCTGTTCAATAACACTGTAGGCGAACACCATTCCTAAAGCACAAAAAGTTTCAATTAAAGATAGAATAGACGCGTCTGAAAAATTAAGAGTGCTTCTTGCGCTGTGATAAATTGCAACTTCCAAAGTTGTGCAACCAGTTGCTCCAAACAAAAGTACTATCATAAAAGAAAAGAAGCAATAAAGAAAAACAGGAATGCAGGAAGAAATTACAGAAGGCAATATTTGGTAGAATGTTATTGTTCTAAAAACCCTGCATTCGCTTGCTCCCAGAAGGCGCGCGTTTTCTGCTTGCTCTAAAGGCAGGCTGCTCCAGCTATCTGCAACAGTAGACATGATCAATGGAAAATTATAAAAGCCTTGTGCAATTACAATTCCCCAAAATGAATATAGAAAAGTAAGCGGCGGCTCTTGCAATGAAAATATTTTCATTAAAAATTTATTTATATATCCCGCCATTCCAAAAGTAGAAACATATCCAAGGGCCACTATAAGAGCAGGAATGCAAAGTGGCACAGATGAAAATGCAAGAAGAAATTTTCTTCCAAAAAAGTTTTTCTTTGCAACAAGAAATGCGGCAGGTATTCCAACAACAACAGCAAGAAGTGTTGAAGCTAAAGACTGCTCAAAAGTAAATAAAATTATTTTTAAAAGACTCTTTATAGAATAGAAGCTAGAAGATGTGCTTCCATTGTTCGAAGCAGAATTTATTTTTGAAAAGATTACAGACTTCAAAGGTATTTCTGCAAGCGGAACAACAAAAGCAAATATGACAAGCATAAAAATGCAAACGGCAACTGCAACTGTCACCGTTTGAGCGCTATGTTTAATGTCAAATCTTACTGCGCTTCTTTTCATTTTTACTCGGCAAGAATCTTCATTACGTTATCTACAGCCTTGTCTACTTCATCTTCGTTTACATATAAAGTTTTTGATGGAACAGGTGCGGCTGTTTTGTAGCTGTCTGGAAGTTCCACATTTTTATTTACAGGGTACATCCATTGCGTAAGTGGAAGAATTGACTGAGCCTCTTCTGTAATAAAGTAGTCCATGAATATTTTTGCAGCCTTTTCATTAGGTGCATTTTTTATTAGGCCATAGCCTTCAACTTGCTCAATGTGGCCTTCGTCAAAAACAATGGCCTTGAGCCGTGTTGAATTTTCGTACTCAACATTGTAAGCAGTATCTGTTGCGTAGCTTATTACAAGCGGCGCTTCACCGTCTGTGAACAAACCGTAGCCTGCGCTCCAACCTGGTGCCATTGTTAAAATATTTGGCTTAAGCGCTTTCCAGTAATCTTCATACTTGTCGCCCATTACAGCAACAGTCCATGAAATAAATCCAAGTCCCGGAGTAGAAGTTCGTGGGTCCATAAGAATTATTTTTTTTTCGTACACTTCATTTGTCAAATCTTCAATTGATTTTGGCTCTGGAACATTGCTGTTTGTGTCGAACACCATAGAAAAATGATTGTAGTCGTAAGGAGTAAGCGACCAGTCTGAGCAAAGTGCTTTGTGTAAGTCAACAGAAATTATTTTGTCAGCGTCCTTTGGTTTGTACGACTCAAGTATGCCAGAAGCTTTTGCTTTTGAAGCAAGGTTGTTGTCAATTCCAATAATAACATCTGCCTGGGGTGAATCTTTTTCCAAGACAGCCCTGTTGTATGCTTGAACAGCATCTCCGCAGTCAATTAAAGTAAGAGTAAGGCCTGTTGCTTCATTGAACTTTTTTGAAAGCTCAGCGCCTGGACCCCATTCGCCTGCAAAGCTGTCGTAAGTGTAGACAACAACTTCTTTTGCTCTTTCTTCAGAAATCTTTTGTGACTTTGTACATGAAGTTCCAAGTACAAGATACGAAATTGAGATAATAAAAATAAAGAGGGATGTGAAATTAGATTTTCTCATACCTTCCTCCGCCGGTATTATCCGGATCAGGATTTGAGCTCCGTGCGGAACTCTGCGGGTGTAATCTCAGGTCTTTATGTTTTACAAACACTTTATGACCACCCCGGTTGATAACACCATAGTATAGTTATATTTTTATTTTAGTCAAACGTTTTTGTCTTTATAGTTGAACCTAAAGTTGTGCTTGGTTGTTTACAAAAATTGTTTATGTTATACTTAAAATTATCTCTAATGATTGAAGTTTTTAGAGATGACCTTAAGTCTGGAGAACATAATGAAAAGAAAAATTTTATTGATTGCTGCGGCGTTGCTTTGTACGTTTGCGTTTGCAATTGAGCCAGGAACAGCTTATGTTTCTTGTGAAAAAATTCAATTGCACGCAAAACCAAAGGCTACTTCTAAAGCTGTAAAAAAATTATATTACGGAAATGAAGTTACAGTCGTCTTGTCAAAAGGAAAATGGGCAAAGATTGTTTTGTCGTCATCCGATGATTCAACAAGTGGTTGGATTCAAAGCTCTGCTCTTACAAAAAGAAAAATAGTTGCAAAAGGAAGCAAGGTGTCTGCAAGCACAAGCGAACTTGCTTTGGCCGGAAAAGGATTTTCTTCAGAAGTTGAAGGCGAGTACAAGAAAAAAGGCAAGGCAAATTATACCGCTGTTGACGCAATGGAAAAAAATGAAATTTCAACAGAAGAACTTGAAGAATTTATTGAAGATGGAAAACTAAACGGTGGCGAGTAATGAAAAAAAGTATATTATTAATTTTAACAGCGGTGTCTTTATTATTTGTTTCTTGCTCCACAATAAGCGTTGCTTCTTCAATTGCAGGAGATTTGGGCCTAATTGATAAAAATGTTGCAAAGTCAATTTCCACAGCAAGCACTTCTCTTGGAAAAGCAATGGAAGAAATTACACCAGAGCAAGAGTATTACATTGGAAGAGCTGTGGCTGGAACAATTCTAGAAAAATACAATGTGTACAATTCTGCAAAAATGCAAAAATACTTAAATGAAATATGCAGTGCGATTGTAATAAATTCTGACAAGCCTGTTTTGTATAAAGGTTACTATGTTGCAATTCTTGATACTGACGAAGTGAATGCTTTTGCAACTTCTGGCGGTCATATTCTTGTAAGCCGCGGACTTTTACAATGCGCAAAATCAGAGGACGCGCTTGCGGCTGTTCTTTCACATGAAATTGCGCATATTCAGCTTCAGCATAGCATAAAGGCAATTAAATCAAGCCGAGCAACTAGCGCAATTTTGCAGACAGCAGGCACAGCCGTAACTCTTTACAACAATGCTAACGACAAAGATATTTTGTCTGGATTTGATGATTCAATCAGCGACATTATAAGCACAATGGTGGAATCTGGTTATTCAAAACAGCAGGAATTTGACGCTGATTCAAAAGCTCTTTCTCTAATGGCACAGGCAGGCTACAATCCAAACGCAATGAAAAGCATGCTTGATTTGCTAAAAGAAAAAGAAAAGGGTCAGACTAGCGGATTTAGCAAAACCCATCCTTCTCCAGAATCACGTGAAAAAAATTTGCAGGATCAATATGATGCTTACCAGGAAAAAACTTATGATTCTTCAAGAGTCGCAAGATTTAATAAAATAAAATCTTTATTGTAGAAGGAAATGATATGAAAAAAATCAGAAGTGCGTCTGTAGCGGCGGCAGTTTTTTGCATAGGGCTTGCTTTATATTTTTTAGGAGTATTTGATTTTCTAGAAAATAAAACTTATGACAACAGGACTTTGCTTACTTCAAGTGCTTTACACACTTCTGATAAAATATGCTTTGTTGAAGTTGACCAAGAAAGCATTGACTGGGCAAAAGAAAAAATGGGCTGGGGCTGGCCGTGGCCACGTTCCGCTTACGGAGATATAGTCCGCTACATGAACAAGGGCAATGCAGAAAGTGTTCTGTTTGATATTCTTTTTACAGAGCCTTCTGTTTATGGAAATAAAGATGATGAAAATTTTGCGGAGGCTTGTTCTGAATATGGCAATGTTGTTCAAACAATGTTTGTTAATGAAGAAGACAAGACTGTTCTTTTCCCTGTCGAGCCTATAAAAAACTCAGCACGCCTTATTTCAAATATTACAAGCGCAAAGGACAGTGATGATGTAATCCGCAGAACTAGGCTTTGCTTTGATTACAATGGAAAAAATTATTCCACATTGGGAACAGCACCTTACGTTATTTCAAAATCAAAAGATGAAAATATTTCCACAGAGGATGCCCTTGAGTATTTGCAAAAAAAATTGCCAGTGCAAAAAGACGGCACTCTTTTACTTAGATATAAAAAAAGTTTAAATGATTATCTTCCATACCGAGCATCAGATATTCTTCAAAGCTACTACGATGAAAAAAAAGGAAAAGAGCCTTTGATTCCTTCTGAAAACTTTGCAGACGCTGATGTATATGTAGCATACTACGCACCCGGACTTTTTGATATTTGCTCCGCTCCTGTTTCTCAAGTGTACCCAGGAGTTGGTGTTCATATTACAACATACGATAATATTTTGAACAATAACTTTGTAAAAAAAATTCCTATGTGGCTTACAATTTTGTATCTTCTAGCTTCATGCTTTATGGGAGTTTTAATTATTGAAATTGCAGAAAGGCAAAAGTCTCAGGCAAGAACAACTGTGTTTACAATTGCAGGCGCGGCGTTTGGTATAGTTTTAATTATTGCGTTCTCGTACGTTTTATTTTTATATAGTGTTTGGATTATTTTAGTTGCTCCTTTGTTTTGTTTTAGCTTTTCATTTCTTGCTGATTTATTTTTAAACTATTTGCTTGAAGGCAGACAAAAGAAATTTATTAAATCAGCATTCAGTCAATATCTAAGCCCCGTTGTAATTGACCAGCTTATTTCAAATCCTAATAAACTAAAGCTTGGCGGAGAAAAAAGGGAAATAAGCATTTACTTTTCTGACGTGCAAGGCTTCACTTCAATTTCAGAAAACTTAACGCCAGAAAAATTAACAGAAATTTTAAATGACTATCTTTCTGAAATGACAGACATTATTCTTGAAAGCGGCGGCACAATAGACAAGTACGAAGGTGACGCTTTAATTGCATTTTGGAATGCGCCTACTTCAGAAGAAGACCATGCAAAGCGTGCAATAGAAGCTGCAATGAAATGTCAACAAAAATTAGCTGAACTTAGGCCAATGCTAGAAAAACTTTCTGGCGGCAAAATGTATCAACGGATAGGCATGAACACAGGATATGCTGTTGTAGGAAACATGGGCTCTCACAGCAGGTTCAACTACACAATGATGGGCGACAGTGTTAACTTGGCTTCAAGACTTGAAGGTCTTAACAAACAGTTTGGAACATACACAATGTGCTCTAAAGAAACAAAAGAGCAAGCTGAAAAATTTGGCATAAATTTAAAATTCAGGGAGCTTGCAAAAGTTGCTGTTGTTGGAAAAAAAGAGGCAGTGACTGTATATGAGCCAATGGAAGAAGATGTTTTTAATCAAAAAAAATCAGAAATAGAAATATTTGAAAAGGCCCGTGTTTTATTTTATGACGGAAAGTTTTCAGAAGCGCTTCCACTTTTTGAATCAAAATCAGAGAACGACCCGCCGTGCAAATTCTATGCAGAAAAATGCAAGGTGTTAATTGGAAAGCCACAAAGTGAATTTGACGGAGTATGGCATACTACAGAAAAATAGTTTTTGTGGTATAATCTTTTTATGTCTATAAAAAAAATATTTCTTGTCGCAATCAACTCACGCTTTAACCATGTAAGCTTGGCTGTTCGCGCACTAACATCTTATATAAAAAAATATTCTGACGGGTATAATAAATTTTATTCTCTTGAAGCAAAATATTTTACAATCAATCAGCCTGTCTTGGAAATATTGCAGGGCATTGCTTTAGAAAAGCCAGACGCTGTGTTTTTTTCTGTGTACATTTGGAATGTTGAAATTACAATGAAAGTAATTGCGGAGCTTAGAAAAGTATTGCCAGAATGTTTAATTGGAGCAGGCGGTCCTGAAGTAACTTACGACGCTCAAAAAGTTCTAAATGAAAACAAGTCAATTGATTTAATAATGGCGGGCGAAGGTGAAGTAACTTTAAAAGAACTGTGCGAAAGTTTTTCTAGTGAAGAAAAGGTTTCTGTTTCAAAAATAAAAGGCCTTTATGTCCGTGCAAAAAAAAGCAGCGGCTCAGAAAAGAATGACGATGTTGTTTTTACAGGCGCGAGGCCGTTAATTCAAAACTTAGACGAGCTTCCTTTCCCTTACGACGACGGCAACGGAAAATTAGTTGAAGGCGTTGATGCGGACAACAGCATAATTTACTACGAAAGTTCGCGTGGCTGCCCGTTCCACTGCTCTTATTGCCTTTCTTCTGTAGACAAGACTGTGCGTTTTTCTTCATTAGAAAGAGTGCAAAAAAACTTGGACTTCTTTTTAAAAAACAATGTTCGCTTAGTGAAATTTGTGGACAGAACTTACAACTTGAATGAAGAGCGTTACATTGCAATTTGGAAGTATATAGAAACTCACTGGAACAACAAGACAACGTTCCACTTTGAAATAGCGGCGCAGCAGTTTACAGAAGCAGCGCTTAACTCAATTCAGAATGTGCCTTATGGAATGATGCAGTTTGAAATTGGCATACAAAGCACAAATCCGCCAACGCTTGAGCAAGTGGGCCGACCCGCTGACTTGGATCAGATTCACCATGTTCTTTCTAAAATACCAAAGACAATACACGTTCACTTGGACTTGATTGCAGGACTTCCGTATGAGTCTCCAAAAGAATTTGCTTCTTCTTTTAACTACACAATTTCGCAGTACCCAGAAATGCTGCAGCTTGGTTTTCTAAAAGTTCTACATGGAACACCAATGGAAGAATACACTCTTAAGACAAAAGGCTTTTCGTATATGTCTAATCCTCCTTATGAAGTTCTAAGCACGCCCTGGGTAAGCTACAGCCAAATGCAGGACTATAAGAAAATTGAAAACTTAGTTGACAATTATTACAACTCGCAGAATTTTATCCAGACAATGAAGTATATAGTTTCCTTGCAGAAAAACGCATATAAATTTTTTACAAATCTTTCTGATTATTTCACAGAAAAAAACATCTTTGACTTGCCGCACAAAGTGAATGACTATTACAGCTACCTTTACGATTTTCTAAACGGTGACCAAACAAAACAAAATCCACAAGTTGCAGAAGGCGCGCCGCTTCTACAGAACACAGAACATCAGCAATATTTTGCCCCTGAAGAAATCAATGTTCTAAACAATCTCCTGCGCTTTGACTACACAAGAAAATCCAAACCTGGAACATACCCGTCGTGGTATAGACGCGAATATGACAAGCAAAACCACCGTGCCGCTCTAGAAAAGTACTACGACATGCACTCAACACGCGACGCTTACACAGACTCGTCATACGAAAGCTTCACTGTAAATCCAATCACATTTGAGCCGTGCGCTCCAGAAAAAACATGCGACATTTTATTTTTATACGGTGGGCATCACTTAACAGGAGCCGCTTCAAAAACCGCAATACGAACAGGCGACTGCCACATAATAATTTGCAACAAAATTGCAGCAGAAGAACAGGAAGAGCAAAATGATTTGTAAAATATGCCACCACTGCGGGCTATGCGAAGGCGACGGCTCTTTGCAAGACAACAGCAATTTTTATGTAGAAAAACAAAGCTCTCTTTTTAATGTGGAAGAAAAAATAAATTCTGTGCAACAGACAGAATCTTTTTCAAATAAATTATCAACATCAACAATATCAACATCAACAGAAACATTTTCTCCAATAGACATAGGAATTGCGTTTGACATAGGAACAACAACAATAGCGGCGGTTGCGTACAATTTGTTCACAGCAAAACTACTCGCAGAAGATGGCGAAGAAAATTTGCAAACATCATTCGGCACTGACGTAATAGCGCGAATCTCATTTGCGTCAGACAAAGAAAAATACGGCGCTCTGCACCAGACAGTTCTAATTCAAATAAACAAAATTGTAAAAACATTTATGGCACAAATACAAGCGCAGTTCCTAGGCAGCAGGCAGGGCAGGGCGGAGTTAAAAAAAATTGTAATAACAGGCAACACTGCAATGATGAGCTTTGCGTTTGGAGCAAGCGTTGAATGCTTAAAATCATTCCCTTTTAAATCAGAAAGCTCTTTTGGCATAAGTGTAAAAGCAAGCGCCCTCTTCAACAACAAAAGCGTTATTCCACAAGACACCGAAATATATTTTCCACCAATTGTTTCACCATTTGTAGGCGGCGACACAGTTTGCGCAATGATTTCAACATATCTTTTTGCAAAAGACAAATCGTCAGTTTTAATATTAGCTGACATTGGAACTAACTGCGAGCTCGCTTTATATAACCCTTTAACAAAAAAAATCATTTGCACATCAACGGCGGCGGGCCCTGCTTTTGAAGGCCAGTCAATTTCATGCGGCATGACTTCAAGCGAAGGCGCAATTGCAGAAGTAAAAATTTCAGATGGAAAAATAAACTGCAAAGTAATAGGCGGGGTAAAAGCAAAAGGCATTTGCGGAACAGGACTTTTAAGCGCGTGCAGTGAGCTGTACAAGTCAAATCTAATTGACACAAACGGAACATTCACAAACGGCAAAGATAAAATGGAACTTGCAAAAGGCGTTTTTCTAACTCAAAAAGACATACGCAACTTTCAGCTGGCAAAAGGCGCTGTAGAAAGCGGAATAGAAACGCTTATAGAAAACCAAAAATGCGCTGCGGAAAAAAGCACATTGTTCTTAGCAGGTGGTTTTGGCACAAAGCTAAATGTAGAAGACGCAAAAACAACAGGCCTTATTCCAAACAATTTTAATGGAACAGTAGTAAGCGCTGGCAACGCCTCTCTTCTAGGAGCAAGCCTTTTATTGTTCGGAGAAAAATATCTCAGCATTGCAAAAAACATTTCATCACTAGCGCAGAACATAGACTTAGCACAAGACCCAGACTTTCAAAAAAAATACATTGCTTCTTTAAACTTCAACAAATAAAAAAGGCCGCACTCATTTAAGAATGCAGCCTTCGTTAAAAATAAGAAAACCAAATTACCGAGCGTACTCAATAATACGTGTTTCCCTAATCATTGTAATTTTAATTCTTCCTGGGTAAGCCAAGTCAGTTTCAATTTGCTTAGCTATCTGCTTTGCCAAATCCTTAACTTCGCCATCTGGAATCTTCTCGTTGTTAACAAGAATACGTAGCTCACGTCCAGCCTGAATTGCATAAGCCTGTTCAACGCCAGGAAACTTACGCGCAATGTCCTCAAGATTTTCAAGACGCTTAACATAATTGTCAACAGTCTCTCGCCTTGCGCCAGGACGTGCCGCGCTAATAGCATCGGCAATCTGAACTAAAACTGCCTCAACTGTCTGCGCTTCAACATCATTATGGTGTGCCGCAATTGCATTAACAATTCTTGGATCTTCGCCCATCTTGCGTGCCATTTCAGCACCAACTTCTGCGTGGTTCTGGTCGCTATCAGATTCAGCGCCTTTACCAATATCATGAAGAAGCGCCGCTCTTTTTGCCAAATCCTTGTTAGCACCAACTTCAGCCGCAAGAATACTAGCAATTTCCGCAACTTCTTTTGAATGTGTAAGAACATTCTGACCGTAGCTTGTTCTAAAGTAAAGTCTACCTAAAGCCCTTACTCCATCCTGGCTCATGTTGTGAATGCCAAGATCAAACAAAACTTTCTCACCCTCTTCATAAATCTTCTGCTGAATTTCGCGTGTAACTTTTTGTACAACTTCCTCAATTCTAGCAGGGTGAATACGACCGTCAGTAATAAGACGCTCAAGCGCCTCTTTTGCAATTTCCTTACGAACAGGATCAAAGCAGCTGATTACAACTGCTTCTGGTGTGTCATCAATAATAACATCAACACCTGTAAGTGTTTCCAAAGCACGAATGTTACGACCTTCGCGACCAATAATTCTGCCCTTCATTTCATCGCTTGGCAAAGAAACTGTCGCAACTGTAATGTCGCTTGTAGTCTCCGCCGCAATTCTCTGAATAGTAGAAACAAGAACTTCCTGCGCTTTCTTTTCCGCAGTAAGCTGTGCTTCCTGGTCAATCTTGTTAAGAAGAACCTGCGCGTCATGGCGGGCCTCGTTCTCAAGATTCTGAATTATAAGCTGTTTAGCTTCATCCGCTGTAAGACCTGAAATCCTCTCAAGCTCCTTTCTGTAGGTTTCTTCCTGAGTTGCAACAGCAGCTTCCCTTGTCTGCATTTCCGCTGTTTTTGCTGCAAATTCCTTGTCTTGTTTTTCATAGCCTTCCGAACGTTGGTCCAGAAGTTCCTCTTTCTTAGTTAAACGACGTTCATATTGCTGAAGTTCGTTTCGGCGTTCACGGTTATCCCGTTCCTGCTGGTTTCTATCCTGAATGAGTTGCTCTTTTGCTTGAAGCAGAATTTCTTTCTTTTTTGCCTCTGCTTCTTTTATGGCATCTTGTTTAACGCGCTCAGCTTTTTGTTCAGAAGCTGAAAGTTGATATCTGGCCCAAAGCCATCGAATTATCCATCCAAGAAGAATTCCAACAATTGGGAGAGCAATGAACAGTACTGTTTGTATAGTTTTGCTCACTTTTTACTCCATATTGTATAATAGAATAGTTCTTTTCTATAGTAACGTATGATAAGCGTAATGTCAAATAGAAGATAAAGTTTTACTGAAATTTACTAGTTCGAAAGCGATTTTGTCCAATAAATTCGAAAGGGACTTTGTCCAGTATAATGATACCAAGAGGTATCAAGGAGAATGAACTATATGGATAGACACAAGATTGAAGTTGTGG
>JBAXYY010000082.1:0-11705 GCA_041670585.1 Treponema sp.
AAGCGCTTTGGGCGTTAAGACAGAATATTGAGCAAAATTGTAGCACTGCTATAAAAAAAATAACTTTTATAAAAAGAGATTCCTCCGCTACGGTCGGAATGACAATATTATCTTTTTGTAAAAAAAACTTTCTTGATATTGAGAGGACATTTTGTTTTATAGACTTAATCAAAACTTTCACTCTTTAATAATCGGCATTATTGACTTTACTTTTGAGCGCAAATGCCTGTCTGCGGCTTAAATTCCCTTACAGCCCACTTTTCTCCAATAAAGTCACGCGCGCAGTACCTGTAGATTTTTCTTTCTTCGTATGACTTTTGAATAAGGTCGTCAATCTCCATCTTTTCATAAATTGATTTTGCTTCTTCAATTGGCGCTTTTAATACAGGGTGCTTTGGGCTGAATAAAACGCAGCAGTCTTCATACGGCAATATTGATGTCTCATACGTGCCAAGCTGTTTTGCGGTTTCTACAATTTCTTCTTTATCAAGTCCTATAAGAGGCCTGAACAATGGATATTCGGCAAAGCTTTCTGTTGCAGTAAGATTTTCAACTGTCTGGCTTGCCACCTGCCCAAGGCTTTCTCCTGTAATGATGCACTGTGCGTTGATTCTTCCAGCCAAAAGGTTTGCGCACTTCATCATGCAAAGGCGCAGCATCATTGTGCTCCATGCTTCTGGGCATTTTTCTTTTATACGCATTTGAACATCTGTAAAAGAAACTACGTTCAAGTGAGTGTCTATTCCGTAGTTCGCAATTATACGCGCCAAATCCTCAACTTTTTTCTGAGCCTCTTCTGAAGTGTACGGGTACGAATGGAAGTAAACACATTCAACCTTCATCCCGCGCCTCATCATTCTGTAGCCTGCGACAGGACTGTCCAAGCCTCCGCTTAATAAAAGAAGGCCCTTGCCGCTTACTCCAACAGGAAGCCCACGGCATGTTCTTTTTTGAACAGAATAAACAAAGCACCGTTCCCTTACTTCAACGTATATCGTAATGTCTGGATTATGAACGTCAACATCAAGAATGTTGTTGTCAAAAGCGCCGCTTGCTGATTCCGAGGCAATTTCATACGAGTTCAACGCAAAAGTCTTGTCTTCACGGCGGGCATCAACTTTGAAAGTTTTAACCCCGTTCTTCTTTGCTTCAACTGCAATTTCTGTAACGGCTTTTCTTATATCATCAATGTCTTTTTGCACAATTTTTACTTTTGCCCAGCCTGTAATTCCCAAAAGGTGGTCTAATGCAAATTCAACGGCGGAGCAAGAGGCAGGCGTGCAGTCCACATACAATCTGCCGGCTGTTGTCCAAACATGGGCCTCTACAGTTTCCAGCATAACTCGCATATTCTGGACAAGCTGCTTTTCAAATAGGTGCATGTTGCTGCCTTTTAAAGTAAGCTCGCCTACTTTTCCTAAATATGACTCTGTATAGTTTATGTTTTCATAAGTTACATGCTTTGCTTTTTTTGACTTTTTATTTTTATCAATTGAATTTTCTTTTGTATTTTCTGATGTTTCCAAAATTATTTCTCCAAAACATAACGCGCGATTTTTGTAGCGTCAGTGTCTATTTTTAGCTTGTCGGCATTTTTCATCACATGCTTGTAATTATCTTCTGAATTAAGTATTTCCCCAATTTTTTTGTAGATGTCCGCTGAATGCCTTATGTAGTAGCCAACATGGTTTTGAACAACAAACCGCATGTTGCCAAGCTCCTGATTGTGTATGTATTCGCTAATAATCAAAGGCTTTTTGCTTGCCACAATTTCCATTACTGTTGAAGTGCCTGCTTTAGAGACAACAAGGTCGCTTAGTTTTATTAAGCTTTCCATGAAATCCACAAAGCCATATACATGGAGGTCCAAGCGCTTGTAAGTTTTTGAAAGCAATTCAAGCGACTGCTTCATTGGAGTGTTGCGCCCGCAAACTACAGCGACTGCAAAATCAGCTTTATTTAGAACACAAAGGTTTATTATTTTTAGAGCACCCGGCAGACCTTCCCCACCGCCCGCCAAAAGCACAACTTTTTTATTTTCATCAAAGCCGTATTTTCTACGCAAGTCCTTCTTCTGCTCGTCTGTTACTGGGATTCTGAACTTTTTATTTACTAGGAACGGCACAACTTTTACGTGGCTTGGCTTTACTTTGCAGTCCTTTATTGCAACTTGACGGAATTCTTCGGAGCCCACAAGGAAGTCTTCGTTTCTGCAGTAGAACCATGCGTTGGGTCCTGTAAACGGGTCTGTGCATAATACTGTTAGATTGATTTTTCTTTTTAAGCTTCTTATTGCAACCTTTGCGGCTGGTGTTAAGGCAAAGTGAAAAGAGACAACATCTGTTATTCCAAGACGGATTATTTCTTTTTTAATGTAGTGAGCTGTGTGCTGGGCTAAAAAGGCATAGAAAAATGAAAGAAGACCTCTGTGCTGAGCCAAGTCGTAAATTAAAGGGAAGGCGCCTGGAATATAATTGCAAGCTAAGGAATATCCTTTTTCAAAGAAAGCCTTGCCTGTTATATTTGTATTGTCAAATCCATTTACTAATTCTACGGGAACGTCTGGGGCGACTTCTGCCATTGCGTCTTTTAAAACACGTGCCTGTGCAATATGGCCGTTCCCTGTATTTAAATAAAGGAACATGAATTTACGTTTATTGCTCTGTACTAATTCTTTTTGCTTTTTCATATAACCCCTTATATTTTTATATAAATTTTAGTATGTAAAGACAACGCCCAAAGAAATGAAATTTTCCATTACATCGTGGAAACCTGAAATCCATTCACTTTTTGCAGCATTCACCAAATCTGATTCAGTAGAATAAGTGTTGCCATTCCAAGTGTAAGTACCGTCTTTTAAAACAGCGCCACCTTCATAAAGGTCAGAATCAACACCCTTGTTGTTTATATATTCAAACGTGTAGGAAAGCTTAAACGCCACCTGCCCCCACTTGAATCTTTTTAACGAATACTCGCTAGAAACACCTGCCTGTATTATATACATTTTATGAGCTTGTGTAAGGAAGTTCAAATGGTTCCAAGCAGTGTCAATTGTTTTACCACCAGATGACATTGAATTTGTAAAAACACTGCCGTCTGTTGAATATGTGCCTTCTTCTGCTAAAAGATAAACCAATGCTTCGTCGTCAGAAAGGCTTTCACATACGTTCGCATGCCTCATGAATGAAGATATTATTTCTACATTAAATCTTGGAATTGGATGCAGGTTCATGGAAAAAAAGAGCCTGTCGCTGTTTGGCGGGTAAGAAGAGCCTAAGCTTATTCCATTGTTAGTGCAGTTCTGATAGTTAACAGTATTTGCTGTCATTGTTTTATCAGTTGCGTCATCATATTCCCAATGAGAGTACGTGTACGGTGTAATTAAGGTGTAGTCAGCGGCAAGACGGGAGCACAAAGAATTCACGGGAGTGTAAATAACGCCAGTTTTTGCGGCAATGCGGTTCTTGCTGTCTATGTTAAGTTTTACAAGCTCATTTACAGAAAGATCGTCTACAAAAATATCTGTGTCCCATGCAAATCCAGAAAGAGGCTTGTAAGAAAAAGTAACCCCCATTTGCAAATTGTCCTGGCAGCCGTTTATTCCTTGAGTGACCATGTATGGAGATGGGAACAAATAAGACGGGTCGAACCTTCCTCCGTAAACTATTGTTTCATAATATGTAAAAGTGAATTTTGGATGAATATAAAAATCAAGCGCATGAAAAGACAGGAACTTGTTTGCATAAAGTCCAGAGCCTGAGTTTGTAGTTGCTCCAAGAACAGAAAGCTGCTGTGTATAAGCCAATTTGTTTTTATTTAAATGAAAAGAGAAATTTGCCGTGTGATATGAAGAGTCGTTTAACGCAAGACCTTCGTTTATATAAGTGCCAAAGCCTGTCCTGTAAACACCTGCCTGCATGTAAAAATTCTCGTTTCCAACAGCTACGCATGTATTTGCATTTAAATATGATTCAAAAGGTCCAATGTCAGCGGCATCTTGAATTGAGTCATACATTATGTTTTGAAAGATTGGTATAAAATTAGAAGAATCTGCTGTTGTGTCATAGAATCCAATCTTATACCCAGCTGTGATGAAATCATTTAGAATTGAAACATCGCCTTGCACAGAAGGATTCACTAAAAGCTGGTTTCCTGTTGTGTCATCTCCGTGCACTAATTTTACATTGTCTATTGTTTCTAGCGCAACATTCCACGGTTTTCCAAAAATGTAACTGTAATATTCCTCTGCAATTTTTTTATCAGTCTCTGTGCCTTTTTCCATTACTTGATTCATAATTGATTTTATAACTTGAAGCGGATAAGGCCTTAATGAAGGAAGACGGTCAACAACGCCACGAAGCTCCCAGCCCTGCGCCATTATATAAAATTTGCTGCTAGGGTCGCATGAAATTTGCGCTGAAACAAATACGCCTGAAGATATGACTGACAAAATTGTGAACAAAATAATTTTTCTTTTTAAGCTTTTCATATTTATCCTTAGTAATTTTATTTTTAATAACTCTAGCAAAAGTCCGATTATGGGCAACTCTAAAAGCTGAAGTTTTTAGGGGCTCCCTTATTTGTTGAATAAATGAAGACCGCACAAGTCAAACGTTACAGAGACTGCGCATTCTGCTCCATGCCTAAACTCACCTTCAATATTATTGTAATTGTAATAAAATGAATAGCCCGGCTGAATTGATAAAGTCAAGTATTCAAGTGGCTTGTATGTTCCCAGAACGCTTATTCTGTTCACATATTCAGGTATGCCAGTTGGCGTTACAAGGCTCTGCTTTCTTTTAGCCTCTTCCTGCCCGCCTTCATTGCCGCTGTCAGGGTACACCCAGTATGAGTCGTCAGCAGTTGTGTCCTGTCCGCCCCAGTCAACTGGATAATCTGTAAAAACATTAGTTCCAGACATTTTTCCACGTGCCATAAATAAATATGCGCCTTCCACAGACCATCTGTTTGGCTTTATGTACCCTGTTTTTAATTCGCATGAAATTGTGTCGGGACCAAAAGGAGAGCCCACCCATTCGTAGAAAACCGCCATGTCGCCAATATTTTCACTGTATGTTCTTACAAGAGACCAGTTTGGGTCCTCTTTAATATACAAGTAAGGGTCAGCGTAGTAGCCTTCAAGCGCTGCATGGAAGTAGCCGTCGTTGCATGGAATGTAAGATTCAGCGCCTAGTTGGAAGCCTATGCCGTTTGGAGTTGTGTCTTCCGGCCAGTTTTCCAATTCATAAGCTGTTTGGAACTGGTCCTGCGCGAAAAGACCGTAAATTCTTAAATATTTAATTGGAACATAGCTCGCTTTAAAGCACATGTACGCGCAAGTGTGGCTTTCGCTGTCATCAGACTCTGGCTCGTAGTCGCGCCAAGGTGACATTCCGTGGTAGATAGTCCATGGATTTAAAAAGCGCAGCTCTATAGGTGCGTTCACAAGCATTGCTTCTTCTACAGAAAATTGAAGTTTTTTAAAAAGACGAACATCAATTCTGTGGGAGTACATGTACTTGTCAACATTGAACTGTGTCACTGTCATGTTGTATTTTAAGTTGTTTGAATAAAGGCCTAAGTTCGCGTAAGTGGAGCCTGTGAAGTATTCGCTTTGTATTACGCTGCCAGTTAGTGTTCTTCCTACAGATTGAGGGCCCATTCCTAAGTGGAAGCTTATGCCGCAGTCTTCTGTGAACTTATGTCCTGTGCTTATATAGCTGTAGTTTGGAAAGTTAACGTCCATTTGGTCAGCTGCAAAAGGAATGTTTATGTAGTTGTCATCATGGCTCATATAGCCCTTGTTCTGGCTGAACTCTAAGCCAACCCTCATTGTCAGAAAATCACCTGCAGAAAAGACCGCCGGCGCTTCTAAGAAAGGCTTTCTTGAGTAACGGTCGTAAATCCAGTCAATGTCATTGTTTGATTTGTAATATCCCTCTAGATTTACGGAAGGCTCCAGCCCCAATGAAAATATTCCTGAATTGAAAGAAATGTTGCTTTCCTTAAAGTATGAAAATATTCTGTCATACTCTGATTTTCCAACATTGCTTAGCTTTTCACGGTCAATATCATTTAAGTAAGTCTTTATTTCCTGTATAGAAATTGGAGTTGAATCCGCAAAAGAAGTAATGCCGCTTTCAAGCTCAATTGATGTCAACGAGTCGTAAACCCAGCTGCCACATTCAACAAGCTCCTGCTCGCCTCTTGGAGATGCAAAAACAAATGCTGCTGACGATAGAACTAACAGCGCTAAAACACATTTTTTTTTCATTTATTTTGATTCTTCCTTTTTATAATTGTCAATTGCTTCCTGATAGTATGAAATGAGTTTTGGTGTTAAGCCTTCAACAGACCACTGCTTTCCCCATTCTTTTGCTTCCTCTGATTTTTTCTTGTGAAGTTCTTTGTTTGTAAGAAGCTCCACTACTTTTGACGAAAATTCATTCACATCGTCTTTTACCATAAAGCCGCCGTTGTCGCCCTGCATAACATTGACTGTGCCCATTTCTCCAATAGCAACAACAGGAGTGCCGCAAAGCATTGATTCTATTGTAACAAGACCCTGTGTTTCTGTCTTGCTTGGAAAAACAAAAACATCTGCTAAATGATAAAAATATGCAAGCTCCTCACGCTTTCTGTAGCCTGCAAAAACTATGTTCCATGAGAAAGGCAGTTTTGATGCTTTTTGCTCAAGCGCGTTTTTTTCAGGTCCGTCGCCCACAAAAATTAAGGCAGTGTCTTTTACAGACTTTCTTACTTCAGCTAGAACATCAAATAAAAAGTCTAGATTTTTTTCCTTTACAATTCTGCCAACATATAGAAGTATATGTTTTTTTCTAATAATTGGAAGAAGTTTATGAAGCTTGTTGAAGTATACAACAGAGTAGTTTTTTTTATAATTTAAAGTTTGCAAATCAATTCCGGTTGGCATTACTTCAATTTTTTTATCAGTTCCATAGCTTCTTATAACATTAGCCATTTCTTCTGTTGGAGTTATAATGAGCGACACATATTTTAAATAGAATTTTATAAGCTCCTTTCCTACTTTTCTAGAGGCAAAACTTGGGATGAGCTTCAAGTAGTTTTCAAGGTAGTCTTCCCACATTGTATGGAATGTAGAAACATAAGGAATGTGCCTGTGACGAGCATAAATTGCTCCGTAATATCCAGCGCAAAATTCAGTATTCACATGAACAACATCTGGCTTAAAAATATCCATTTGTTTTTTTATATATTTCCACTGGTCTAGGCGCGCACCACGGTCTTCTTTTGACCAAACAAGGCCTATTGAAGGTATTCTTATAATTTGAAAATTTGATTTATTGTCCATGGAAAACTCATCGTAATATGAGTCTTTCTGTTGTTTTTTTGAATAATCAGGACATACAACACAAACTTTATTGCCTAATTTTGATAGCGATGTTGCATAAGTGTTAACAGAAAAAGTTACTCCATTTATTCTTGGATAATAACTGTCAGTAAAAATCGCAATATTCATATTTCTGAAATACTATCTTATTCTTGCCGAACGTGCAAGTAACGCTTATAATGTAAAATTATCAATACTACTTATATTACACTTATACAAAGTTAAGGAAACAACATGAAGGGTGATGAAAAAAAAATAATTTATAACTTGCTCAAGACGGCGGAAAGCTGGGCTTACTCTTACACAGCACCGGAATTTTCTGGGAGCGAGCCGATGTTTGAAGACGATGTTGTTGAAAAAACTGCTGTAGTTCAAAAAACGGCTGATAATACTGATTCTATTGATAAAACAAGTGCAAGTTCAGATTCTATGGGTACAGATTCTGTAGGTACAGTTGAAAAAAATGCTCCTATGGGTACAGAAAACATGGGTACAGTTGTAAAAAGCGCTGCTATGGGTACAGATTCCATGGGTACAGATGAGAAAAAATCAACTATTGCGGCAGGAAGCAATTCTGCTGACTCTTCAAGAAAATCATCTATAGATTCTCTTTGTGAAAAAATAAAAGTTTGCCATAACTGCGTGCTTTCCAAAACTAGAAAAAACACAGTGCCAGGCGAAGGCGTTCTTAATCCTGTTGTAATGGTTATAGGAGAAGGCCCTGGTGAAGACGAAGACAACACAGGCCGCCCTTTTGTAGGAAAAGCCGGACAGCTTTTGGACAAAATGCTTTCTGCAATTGAGCTTAGCAGAAACGTGAACTGCTATATTTGCAACATTGTAAAATGCCGCCCTCCAATGAACAGAACGCCAATGCCAGACGAAGCTTCAGCGTGCCAGGGATTTCTTGAAGCGCAAATTCACACTCTAAAGCCTGTAATGATTTTGGCAATGGGCAGAACAGCAGTGCAGCACTTGATGCAGACAACAGAAGGAATAAACGCGCTTAGAGGGAAAATGCTTGAGTACAGAATGGGCAGCAATCCTTCCACTCCAGCAATTCCACTTATGGCAACTTACCACCCTAGCGCGCTCTTACGGGACCCTGCTTTAAAAAGACCTGCTTGGGAAGACCTGAAGGTGTTTAAAACAAAACTAAATGAACTTGCCCCAGGCTATGAAGAAAACTACAAAGCATCTCTTGCGGCAAAGGCTTAAAATAAATGGCGCGTTTTTTTGACGTGGTGCTTAATGTGCCAATGAACCAGACTTTCACTTATCTTGAAAAAACAGACTACACTTTACAAAAAGATGAATCTGCAAGCGAGCCTGATTTATTTGCAAAAAAGAAAAGGGCTGTAAAAAAGACAGAGCTTCATTCAGAAAAATTATCAAACGAAGAGCTGTTTGGACGGCGTGTGGAAATTCGCTTTGGAAGCAGGCAGACTTACGGATTAATTGTTGATGTAAAAGAGGAGCTTCCTAAGAACTTTCCTTTAAGCGCGTCAAAGATTCGCCCTGTGGAAAAGCTAATTGATGACGAGCCTATTTTAACACACGAGCTTTACGACCTTGCAAAATGGATTTCTAAATATTACATTGCGTCAATTGGAGAGTCTGTTTTTACAATGATTCCTTCTGGTAAAAAAGAAAGCGGCACTCCAGGGTTTTCATTTTCTGAAGACGAGTCTGTATTTGAAAAAAAAGATTTGAGCGACGAACAAAAAAACGCTGTGAAGGGAATTCTTACAAAGCAAGGCAGCTCTGACTTTCATTATTTGTACGGCATGACAGGAAGCGGCAAGACAGAAGTTTTTCTTACAGCGGCGGACAGAGTTCTTGCAGAAGGAAAAGGCGTAATCTACTTGGTTCCAGAAATTGGGCTTACTCCACAAGTTGTTCAGGCTGTTGTAAAGCGTTTTGGAAACACGGCGGCAGTTCTTCATTCAGAGCTTACTCCAAACCAAAAGCTTACAGAGTGGAAGCGTATTCTTCATAAGGAAGCGCGCGTTGTAATTGGTGCCCGAAGCGCGGTTTTTGCTCCAGTGCCGGACTTGGGGCTTGTTATAATTGACGAGGAGCATGACTCTTCTTACAAATCAGGCTCTTCTCCACGGTACCATGCAAGGCAAGTTGCAATGTTCAGGACTTCTAGGCTCCACATTCCGCTTGTTATGGGAAGCGCCACACCTTCTGTTGAAGCATATCATTTAATGGAAAACGGCAAGCTGATAAAGCACACTCTTACTCAAAGATTGGCGGGCGGCAAAAAGCCTGACATTTCTTGCGTGAACTTAAGCCTGCCTAACTCCAGCGACGGCGGCTGTCTTTCTTACGAGCTTGTCAAGGAAATGCACAAAACTTTGGAAGCTAAAAAGCAGATAATTTTGTTTTTAAACAGAAGGGGCTTCACTCACTTTTTTAGATGCAACAGCTGCGGGTTTGAATTAAAATGCAAAAACTGCTCTGTTCCTCTTACATATCACAAGAATGAGAAGCGGCTGCGGTGCCACTACTGCGGGTACAGCATTGAGCCTCCACAGCAATGCCCTAATTGCGGCTCGCTTGACATAGGCTACTCTGGCTTTGGAACTGAATACATTGAGGCTGAAGTTGATGCTAAATTTCCAAACGCAAGAACTTTACGAATTGACACAGACAGTTTGACTCACAAGGGGGAGCTTCAGGAAAAACTTGATTCATTCCGCAATGGAGATTATGACATTCTTCTTGGCACACAGATGGTTGCAAAGGGTCTTAACTTTCCAAACTTGCAGCTTGTTGGCGTTGTAATGGCAGACACTTCGCTTCATCTTCCAGACTTTAGGGCTGCGGAAAGAACATTCGCTTTGATTACACAGGTGGCAGGGCGCGCGGGCAGGTTTTTTCCAGACGGCAAAGTTATTGTTCAAAGCTACAGTCCAGACAGGGCGCCTATTGCTTGCGCTGTAAAAGGAGAGCTTGATGAATTTTATAAGAACGAGCTTTCTGAACGGCAGATGCTTGGGTTCCCGCCTTACACTAGACTTTTGCGTTTAGTGTTCCGCTCTAGATTGCAGAACGCGGCGCTTATTGCGGTTAACGGGGCGTACTCAATTTTAAAGCACAAGGTTACAGATGGAGTTGAGATTCTTGGTCCAGCTGAATGCCCTCTAGAGATGGTGAACGCTAACTACAGAATGCAGCTTTTGCTTAGGGCAGAGAACATTGCGCCACTTCAAAAGATTGTCTCTGATTTTATCTGGGGTTACAAAGCACCTGCCAATGTGTACATTGAAGTTGATGTTGACCCAGTAAACCTTCTTTAATTGTCAATTGTTAATGGATAATGGTTAATTGATTATTTACAATTATTAGACATGTCTTCTTATTCCATCGAACTTCACTTGATATAAGAACAAGCCTTGTGGAGGGGCTGTGACTCCGGCGTTTGAACGGTCGTGGCTTTCTACTATTTTTTTGAAGTCATCTGCGGTTTTATTTTCTCTAGCTAAGTTTATTAAAGTGCCTGTTATGGAGCGCACCATCTTCCACAGAAATGCGTTTGCTTCTATTTCAAAAACAAGTGTGCCGCCTTCATACCAAAAATGCGCACTGTCTATGTAGCGGTGTGTTGAAACACTTTGGTCGCCTGCCGCACGGAATGTCGCGCAGTCAAGCTCGCCGTTTAGACATTTGCACATGCCGTTTAGCAAATCAACATCTGGCTTAAATGGAATGCACCAAACGTAACGGGTGTCTTTTGCTTCTGGAACTGTAACTGTATGAATAAAATACCTGTACGTTCTTGAAGTTGCATTGAACCTTGAGCTGAAGTTATCAGGAACTTTTTTTGCGTCCATAATACGAATATCGTTTGGAAGAAAGCCGTTTAAAGCACGGACATAATTTTCTTCTGGAATGTTGTCGTATGGAGAAACAAAATTCGCAGCCTGTGCCTTTGCGTGCACACCGCTGTCTGTTCTGCCGCTGCCTTGCAAATCGACATGAACTTTTAACATTTTGTTCAGGGCATTTTCTATGACACCTTGCACAGTTCGCACTACATTAGTTTTGTTTTCTGTAGGCTTGTCCTGCCGTTGCCAGCCGCAGAAGTCTGTTCCGTCGTAAGAGATTGTTAAGAGAATATTAGTCATCTTGGCTTAAAATGTTGTTCGCGGAAAGCTCGCTTGTAAGCTTGTCATACAAGTTGCGCGCAACTTCAAGAAGGGGGCCAGGCTTGCTTTTGCTTGATTTTCCAAGTCCAAATATTCGCGCAATGGAACGCTTTGACTCATCAAGTTTTTTAAGACGCATCTCTTCGTCCTCACGCTGACCGTATTTATATTCTAGA
>JBAXYY010000083.1:0-11527 GCA_041670585.1 Treponema sp.
CAATTGTACAATATATATAGCTCTAACACTGAGAAGGAGAAATATATGGAACGTGCAATTGTAGCAGATGCTTCTGCAATTCTTTCTGTAATCTTAGGTGAGCCAACAGCAAATGCTATACGCAAGGCCACATCAGGTTATTTTTTATATTCCCCTTCATGTATTGAGTATGAAATGTGCAATGCCCTTTCTGCACTTGTAAAAAGAAGTAGCATTGTTTCAAAACAGGCCGTGGAAGCATACCATGAATTTGAAAAAGTTCCGCTTGCTTTAATTGCTCCTGAATTTGATCAGTCTTTGCTTTTAGCGTGTTCTGAAGAAATATATGCTTATGATGCCTTTTACTTATTTTGCGCAAAGAAGCTGGGTGTGCCGCTTTTGACATTGGATAAAAAGTTAATTGAGGTTGCAAAAGAATGTTCCGTGGAAGTAAAGCCTGTTCAAGGTGTAGATTATTCGGCTTAAAGGAGGCATGTATGCTTGTAACAACTTATTCAGATGCAAGAAAAAATTTTGCGGCAGTTTTAGACCGTGCAAAAAGTGAAGGAGCTGTAATTGTAAAAAGGGTAGATGGCACTCTTTTCCGCATACAGCCAGAATCTGTAAGCAGCTCCCCTTTTGAAAATGTAAAGGCTGTTGCTCATTTAAAGAAAGGTTCAATCCAGTCAGCTCTAGATGAAATAAGAGATTCTAAAAAATAAAATTTAGTTTGAAATAAAAAGATTTAGCTTGCATTATCTGTAAAGTGTGGTATGATTTAAACAGATGGAAGGGAACGGGATTGGAGCCCGGTAAACCGCCATTTCGACGGAGGCGACTATGCAATTTCCGACAAAACTGGTGACCCTTGCGAGGGTGACAAACTGAACAGCCTAACCTGCAGGTGTGCAGGAAAACATTCTTTTAACCCTAAGCATCCATGAGAATCAGGGTAAGACAAGCCGGCAAACACTGCCGGCTCTTTTTTTTGCCAAAGTGTTGCATATGTTCTTTATTTATGCTAAAGTAATTACAGTATTTATAAAAATAACAAGGGGTAATATATGACAAAGAATATTGCGTTGATTCCAGGAGATGGAATTGGACCTGATGTAGTTGCAGAAGGTGTTAATGTTTTGAATGTTGTTGCAAAGAAATTTGGACACACTTTCAATTATAAAACTGTTATTGCTGGCGGAGCTGCTATTGACAAGTGGGGAAAGCCTCTTCCTCAGGACCAGCTTGACATTTGCTTGAACAGCGACGCTGTTTTGCTTGGTGCTGTTGGCGGACCAAAGTGGGACAATGTTGCTCCAGAGATTAGGCCGGAAAAAGCATTGCTTGGACTTAGAGGCGGAATGAAGGTTTATGCTAACTTAAGACCTGCTGTTATGTTCAGACAGCTTAAAGATGCCTGCCCTTTAAAAGACGAGATTGTAGGAAACGGGCTTAACATTCTTGTTGTTCGTGAGCTTACAGGCGGCATTTATTTTGGCGAGCGTGGAACTAGCGCCGACGGAAGGACTGCTTGGGACACAGAAAAATATTCTTGGGAAGAAATTGAAAGAATTGTACGCAAGGGCTTTGAGTTTGCAGAAAAAAGACAGAAGAGGCTTTGCGTTGTGGACAAGGCTAACATTTTGAATTCAAGCCGTCTTTGGAGAAAAGTTGCGGAAGAAGTTCACAAGGAATACAAGGACGTTGAGCTTTCTTATTTATACATTGACAACGCTTCTATGCAGCTTGTTCGTAACCCACGCCAGTTTGATGTTATTGCGACAAGCAATATGTTTGGCGACATCTTAACTGATGAGGCAAGCCAGATTACAGGTTCAATTGGTATGTTGGCAAGCGCTTCTTTAGGCGACGGCGGCCCTGGCTTGTACGAGCCAATACACGGAACAGCTCCTGACATTGCAGGAAAAGATTTGGCTAATCCTTTGGCAACAATTCTTTCTGCGGCAATGCTCTTGCGCTACAGCTTTAAAATGGAAAAAGAAGCTAAGGCTATTGAGGACGCAGTTGACAAGGTGCTTGATGACGGATGGCGCACAGGCGACATTGCGGGAAGCAAAGGCGATGAAGTAAAGGCAGCAGGAAAGCTTGTTGGAACTAAGAAGATGGGCGAGCTTGTCTGCGAATACTTGAATAAATAGTTTTTGAAGTTAAACATATTCATCTGGACTTCGGAAAATTAGAGTAGGGCTGTTCTTTTTTATAAAGGGCAGCCCTTTTATGTTTTAAAACTAGAAGTATTTAATATGATATGTTAAAATAAGCACATGGATAAAATTTATATTTTTCATGGAAGCAGTAAAGAAATAAAATTTCCAGAGATAAGAAAAACTCAATATACAAAAGATTTTTCCTGGGGCTTTTATTGCACAAAAGATTTTGAGCAAGCTTCATGCTGGGCTAATAGAAGAAATTTAAATTGCGTTGTAAACACTTATTCTTATACAGAAAATCCAAAATTAAAAATTTTAACTTTTGAAAAGATGACAGATGAATGGCTTGATTTTATTGCTAAATGTAGAAAAGGTTTTGTGTATGACTATGATATTGTTGAAGGTCCTATGGCAGATGATACTATATGGAATTTTGTAAATGATTTTTTTTCCGGTAATATTTCAAGGGAAACTTTTTGGACGGCTGCTAAATTTAAACATCCTACAAATCAAATAAGTTTTTATTCAATAAAAGCTCTTGACTGTTTAGAGTTTTATAAAAGTGAGGAAGTAAAATGAATGATAAAGAAAAAGATGATATTTATTATCTTTGTTCATTGATAGAATATATTTCAAGAAAAACGCAAAATTATAGGAAAGATATTATTAAATATTTTCCAAGAGAAATTCTTAAATGGCAATTAGAATCGGCTGAAGTAAATCATTGTCTTTCTTTTGAACAAGTTTCTGATGAGCTTATAGAAAAATTGGAAATAAAAAAAGGTGATTTTGATAGCGTTAAATCTTGCCGTTATTTAGTTCCAGATTTTTTATCAATAGGTCGTGTGTTTGAACAACTTATTATTTCTGTTAATCAAAATGATATAATACAGACAATTATAAATGTTTATTCATCTTTTATTAGTGATGAAATATCAAATTATAATTCAAATATCTTTTATGCTTCCCCTGATTATTTAAAATATTCATATTTGGAAGGAAATCTTGTAGCATAAAAATATCTTGCTTAATAAACAAAAGCATAATATACTTTAACAATTCTATTTGTAGAAACATAAATAAAGAGAGGATTTTTTATGTATAGTTTGGTTTTGCTTTTGGTGTTTTTAGTTGTGATGGTTTGTGTTGGCGTTTGGGGAATGAGAAAGACTTCGACTCTTAACGATTTCTTTTTGGGTGGAAGAAGTGTAGGTCCGTGGATGAGCGCTTTTGCTTACGGCACAACTTATTTTTCTGCTGTTGCTTTTATTGGATTTGCTGGCAAACAGGGCTGGCTTTTTGGAATGAGCAGTGTTTGGATTGGAATAGGAAACGCTGTTCTTGGAGCGGGCGTGGCGTGGCTGCTGCTTGCTAAACGTACAAGGCGCATGACGCAGAATCTTAACACTATGACAATGCCTGAATTTTTAGAGGCACGTTATGACAGCGCACATATGAAGATGATTGCGGCCGTTATTATTTTTGTGTTTCTTCTTCCATATTCAGCGGGCGTTTTCAAAGGCTTGGGGCATTTGTTTGAGTCAACGTTCCATATTTCTTACGATTTTGCTTTGCTGATTTTAGTTGGCATTACTGGCATTTACCTTGTGCTTGGCGGATATTTTGCAGTTACAGCGACTGATTTTATTCAAGGCTTTATTATGCTTGCTGGCGCTTCTGGTATGCTTGCTGTTATGATTTTTAGAGCTGGCGGCTTAAAAGAAGCAATTTCTGTTTCTAACGCGAACTACCTTGTTCATGTGGCACCGGCAGAAAGGCCTTCTCTTTTAACAGTTGGCTCGCTTATTTTTATGACAAGCTTTGGCACTTGGGGGCTTCCTCAGATGGTGCAAAAATTCTATGCAATTAAAAGCGAGAGCGTTATAAAAAAGGCGGCACTTATTACAACAATTTTTGCGCTTGTAATTGGAGTTGCGGCTTATTTTACAGGCTCACTTAGCCATGTTTTCTTTGACACAAACTCTGTTCCAAAAACAGCGGCGGGCGGCGTTAACTACGACATGATTATGCCTACAATGATGACGCAGTATCTTCCAGACTGGCTTCTTGCAATTATAATGCTGTTGATTCTTAGCGCGTCAATGTCTACTCTTGCTTCTATAATTTTAGTTTCTTCCAGCGCAATCACAATTGATTTGTACAAGGGATATTTGAACAAGCAGGTGAGCGAAAAACAGTCGCTTCTTATGATGAGGGTTTTAAGCGGCGTGTTTATTCTTGCGTCTTTTGCAATTAGCAAAATGCAGGTTGGCTTTATTGTAACTCTTATGTCTTTAAGCTGGGGCGTTGTGAGCGGCGGCTTTATGGCTCCTTACATTCTTGGCATTTACAGCAAGAAGGTTACAAAGGCAGGCGCCTATGCTGGCATTTTTAGCGGGGCTGCTACTTGCATTGTTTTAAGCATGACAATGGGCGCGGAAAACAGCCCTCTTGCGGCTTCTATTGCAATGGTTGTTCCTTTTGTTGTTGTTCCAATTGTTAGCATGTTCACAAAGAAGCCTTCTGACGAGCTTTTAAATAAAGCGTTTGTTGGCATTGGAAAAAATAAATAATATTTTAACTATATTTGTAAATACTGTGAATTCTGTCATTCCGACCGAAGCGGAGGAATCTCTGTAACAAAAGTGCCTATTTATATAAGAGATTGCCACGTCGCTATGCTCCTCGCAATGACACTTTTATTATTTTATTTGCGGACTTAGCCAATTTTAAAAAATTATTTTGTATTTACAATCTTGTCCACATTTACAGAGTTGCATTTATCTGTAATGTCAACTGGCTCGCCGAAGCGCAAGTAGTAAAGAACGCACTTTATTTTGTCAGGGCTTATTCCAATCATCTGGCCAACTGCTTGACGGTAGCAGGCCAGCTGGTTGTAGTAAAGGTCCGGCTCTTTTGTCTGGTTTGTCTTATAGTCAACAATTGTGTAAGTTCCGTCTTTGTTTTTAAAGAGCAAGTCTATTGTTCCCTTAACAATCTTATTTCCAATGCGGCTTCTGAAGTTGTACTCGGCTTTATGGAAGTCAGATGACATTGCGTCTTTTCCAAGCTGTGTGCTTTTAAAAGTCTCTGCCATCTTTGTGCAGATTTCAAACACTTTATTGATTTTTGTTTTGTTTTCTTCAAGCCCCTGCGTGTCGCGTGTTGAAATATCTGGCTCGCATTTTTTTACAGCGGCTTCCAAGTAGGCGTGCGCTATTGTACCAAAGTTGTTGTAGCCAAATTTTGGCTCTGGAAGCTGTGGATTTTCGCCGGCACTTTGTTTTAATTTATATTCCTTAGTATAGATTCTTGTTGATTCTACAATTTTATTTATCTCTGGGTAAGGAGTGTCTTTTGTGACTTGTGGAATCTCTGTGGCAGAAGTTTCGTCGTCTTCAGAATGCAGTTGGCTTGGTGAAACATAGAGCGGCTGGAGCTGCTCTTGCACCACTGATTGTGCATTGGAATAAAGAGTCGCGGCTTTTTTAAAAAGGGTGCGCTTGTCGTTTTCTGTGTTGCCCCTTGCGTCTTGTGTCTGTTCAAAAAGTGAGGCTCTTGTGGCGTAAGGAATCTCTTCAAGTGTAAAAGGTGAGTTTGCCTTGTTTTCCTCTTGAGAGTAGTAGCTTAAAACTGGCAGAAGAATATTTAAAGTTGTGTCTGGATTTTTTTCGCCGTTTAGAGCGTATTGGTCCGCCTTTTCAAAATCGCCTTTGTATTTTCCTGTAATGTAAACTTCATTTATTGCGCGTGTTATTGCAACGTATACAATTCTTCTAAGTTCAGCTGATTTTTGACTTGATTCAAGCTCCTTCATTTTGTTGAAAAAATAATTGCTTTTTCCACCTTCAAAACTTTTACAAGGAGAAGTGTTTATTGAAATACCAAACTCTTTGCTAAAGAAAACAGCTTCTGCGTTTGAATCATATTTTGTTCTTTTATCAGCACCGCAAATGAATACTACAGGGTACTCCAATCCTTTGCTTTTGAAAATTGTAAGAATGTGAACGCTTTCCCCTCTTATTAAAGGAATGTCCATGCCGTCCAGTTTTTCGTCCTGGTCTTCGTAAGTTCTAATGCTGTCTACAAAGGTGCCAAGCCCTGTGCTGTTCTTATCTGCAAGGCGGGCCAGCTCAAAAAGCCTGTCATAGAGCGACGTATACATTTCCACTTTGTTGTTCCAAAGAGTTTCGTACCTGTAGCCTAGCTCGTACCAAAGTTTTGAAAGAGTCTGCGTTATAGGCGCTGTTTTTGAAAAAGAGTTTATCTTATTAAAAAATATTCCTGCGGCTCTAAAACGGAGGGAGCTGTTTAAAGGAAGTGCATTCTGTTCTGAAGATGAGAATAAATCATTTCCGTTCTGATGACATGCAAGAACTGCTTCTGCTTCTTTGGAAGAAAGATTTACAAACGGTGAGCGGAGCACAGTTGAATAAGCCATAGTGTCTGAAGGATAGATGCAAAGCCTTAGGTAAGAAACCAAATCGTTTATAGGACCGTCGTTGAAAAATCCTTTTACAACTTCTGTGTTGTAAGGAATGCCTAGTTGCAAGAAGATTCTTTCGTATGTTGGCTGTGAAGAGTATGTTCTCATTAGAACTGCAATGTCGCTTGGTTTTACAGGAGGCCTGCCATTTTCTCCTTTTAGAAGGCTTTTTATCTTGTTGGCAATCCAGTAGGCTTCTGTTTCATCGTTATCTAAAAGAGGATTCTCTTCTGTGTCTGGCGCTGATTCTGTGTTATACAAAGCAAAGTGTATTCTTTTTGAATAGGCGTTTTGTTTTTCCTTAGCGACTATTTCTTCGTCTTGTTTTGAAATAAGAACATCTTTGTACACGGCCTCGTAAGGTGGAATGTCTTTGTCGTATTCTTCACGCATAAATACTCTTGGAAGATACTGTTTTTTTTCAGCGGCTGGAGGGTAGGAGGCTCCTCCAAAGATTGTGTTAAAAGCTGCAATAAGCGCCGGGTGCGAGCGGTAGTTTGTTTTTAACTCAAGGTTGCCTTTTTGGAATGAGTTTTTTAATTGCCTAAACACAGAAACGTCTGCGCCACGGAAGCGGTAGATGCTCTGTTTTTCATCGCCTACAAAGAAAAGCTTGTCTGGCTCAAGTTCTGCAACTTCAGGGACTCCTTTTTCCATGCGGTCTTTTTTTTCAGCTAGCATAAAAAGCAAGTCTCTTTGAGTTGAGTTGTTGTCCTGAAATTCGTCTATTAAAATTGACTTGTACTTTTGTTTTTCCAAGAATCTTATTTCTGGGTGCTCTTTTAAAATCAAAACTGCCAAATCTGAAACGTCTTTAAATGTTAGAACTCCAAGAGATCTTTTTTTATCATTAACTTGATTTTGAAAATCCTCAAGAAGGGGAATTATTTTCTTAGAAATAGGAAATCCATATACAAAGTTTGCAAGTGATTCCAAAGTGCCGGACAAGTCCCTCATCTGGTTTAGAATTGATTTTGTTTCTGCCCAAGCTTCACCTCTAACTCCTCCTTGAGAAGTGAATGATATTGCAGAAAACTCGTTTGTGAATAACTCAAGTTTTTCACTTCTGCCAGTTGTAAAATCTTCTTCTGAAATTAAAGGCGGCTCAGAAATTCCCTTGATAAAAAACTCCTGCATTTTTTTACCAAAGATTGTGTCTTTGTTTGCATCTACATTGTTGAATCCATTTTCTAGATTTGAATACAATTCATAAGCTTCCGACGAGTAATTTTTCCATGATTTTAGAACTTCATCTTTTTGTTTTTCCAATGTCGCCTCAAAGTCTATAGGAAAAGCAACGCTTGAATATTCTATGAACGGCTTTACAAAAAGCTCCTGCGCTATTTCTGTGTAGTCCCTTGTTCCTATTAACTGCTGAAGAGTTGTGTTGTCCCTGTTCTTTAAGATGAACGGCAGCGCCATAGAGGTGATTGTTTCTTGAACAGTTTCATCGTCTTCTGTGAAGTCCGGCCTTATGCCGTAGAAGTGCGCGCCTGTTTTTACAACAGAGGCACAGTAGCTGTCCAATGTTTGAATCTTTGCTTTGTAAAAATCAGCCACATATTTTTCATCAATATTTTTCAATGTCTTGTAGATTCTTCCATACATTTCATTTGTCGCTTTCTTTGTAAAAGTGAGTGTAAGAATCTCATCGACTTTACGATTTCTGTGTGCAACTAAGTAAGCAAACCTTTCTGCAAGAACCCTTGTCTTACCAGAACCTGCTCCTGCGCTAACAACAGAATTTATATCAGCTTTAACTGCATTTTTTTGTGCGTCATCCAATTCAAACTTGCCCATTTATTTTCTCCCATTCAGATAGTTAACTATTACTAATTGGCATTTAACAATTATTCTAATCATTCTTCTTGCTTACTGTGAATACTCTTCTGCAAATTGAACGGCAGGCGCATTCGTTGCATGTAAGAAAGTCCTGGCGTTCTGTATCAACAGAAAAATCTTTTTGTTCAATTCTTTTTGCAAACAATTCAGAAAGCTCCTTTGTCTTTTCTATTGTGGAAGCAAAGTCTTTTCCTTCTAAAGTTTTGCCTCGTGGACTTGGGTTTTTCAACGTGCCTGTTACTACAAAAGGCGCCATGTCTTTAATGCTAAAGTAAGCTGTTGTGTCAACCTTGATTTTCTTTTCTGAAGAATTTTCTAAAAGCATTAAATAGATTGGCATTTGAAAGTCAGGAACTTCGTTTTCTTCGCTAAAGTAGAATGTGGAAAAAGGAATGCCGCCTTTAGAGGATTTAAAATCAACTAGAACAATCTCGTCTTCTGGTGAATATAAAAGGCAGTCAATTCTGCCGTTATAAAAAAAGTTTTTTCCTTCAGGCTCGTAGTTGTAGGCTTTCTCTGTTTCAAGAATCTTAAATCCTTCAAACCATCTTGAAAACTCTATGGCCGCTGACCTTATATTTTCAAAAATAGCATTCTCTTCTGTAGAAAGAAGTTCGCGGGCAAGATGGCTTGTGTTTCTAATTGTTTCAATTGCTTTAGTCGTGCATGATTTTAAAATCCCTTCATATTGTTCTGTAAGCTTTTCCTCTTCCATGTGAAGCACAAGGTTTTGTCTTTTAAGCTCAGAACAGTAAAGGTGCATTATGTCGTGGTTCAGATTTCCAACTGCAAATGAATCTATTAAGACCGCCTCGTTGTCAACCTGCTCAACTCCAATAATGTACTGAAATAAAAATGAACGAGGGCATGAATAGAATTTGTTTAAATATGATTTACTTATCTTTATCTTATTGAGTTTTGAATCAAAGACTGTCTCTTTTATTTTTTTATCAAGTGCTGCTTTATATAACTCAATAGAGTTGTCTTGCAATGAAGTTGTGGAATCTTCTGAAGAAGAATCTGTCTTTAGTTCATCTATAAAATCTTTTAACGAAGCGTCACCGTTTTCAAAAATCCATTTAGAAAAGCTTGCCTTTTGCAGAGCTGTAATTGACGAAGGAAAGCTTTTTGTTTTTTCAAGAAGGTAGTCTTTCTCAGAAGAGTAGAAGTCTTCCCCGCAAAGAGCTGCCGCTTGCTTTATATTTTCAGCGGTGTCCTTTTCGCCAGTTCGCAAGTCAACTTCTTTTAAAAAGCTGTGTGGCAGCGAGTAGCCTGAAAATGTTTTCTCGCTGCAAGAAAAGAATGGCGTTTTGTATGAGTTTGCGCTGTAAAGTTTTATGAACGACTCCGAAGTGTTTTCTTCTGTTAGATGAAGCTTTGCCCGTTTGCTTTCACTTAAAAAGCCTAGCTGCTTGAACACAATTGAAGCTGAGCTTTGGCTTGCGTCAATTACAAAGTGGCATGCAAAAGGCGCCGTGCTTGCTAGCTTGTAAGGGAAAATCTGAACGCCCAAAGAGCTGCTCTGTGAAAGATAAACCTTTTCAGCAAGAACATCTGTGAAAAACTTATAAGGAGAAGATATTTTGCAGTCGTCGAATTCTTTTTCAAGGTCAACAAGAGAACCAAGCTCTGTAATGCAGCGTGACAATATTTTGTCAGAAGAGTCAGCGCAATTTTCCATGCTAAAGAACTTGTCCTTGAATTCAAAATAAGCTTTGTTTATTTCTTCAAAGCTTTTGCAAGAGGCAATATTTGAAATAGATTTTTTTAGTGATATGTAATATTCAGAAAGCCTGTAATATTGTGCGTCGTGCAGTGAAGAAAACGACTCTTCCCAGACATCAATTTTTTTGCCGTTGTATTCATAAGAGCAGATGCAGTTGTTGTCCTTGCCAAACTGAATAAGCTCCTGGTTAAGCTTTTGCTCCTTCCACGGAAGCTCTGTGTTTAAAACAAGCTGCTTTATTGAGTCAAAAGAAAATGAATTTTCATAGCAGTTTTGAATCTGTGTAAAGAAAGCTCCTGCTCCGTAAGTTGTAAGGCTCTGCCCCCTTTTTAAAGCATACGGAATTTCGTAAATAGAAAGCTCGCGTGTAAGATATGGCGAATATGTCTCAAGGTCTGGAACGCTTATTGCAAAGTCCTCCCAAGCAATGTTTTGTTTTTCATGAAGCGCCCTCATGTAAAGGGCAATGTATTTTAGCTCCTCACGCGAATTAGAAAAGAAGTCAACTGAAGGTGTTTCAATTTTCACTTGCTCTTTATTATCAATAGTGACAATTTCAATGTCATCAGAAGAAGAAAGAAGCGTTTTGTACTCAGCAAAGTCCATAAGAACTTCCGGGTAGAAAATTATGTACTTGTTGCCGTCAGAAACAAACGGCGGCTTTTCCCATGCAGGGTCAAAAAGGCTGTGGCTGTCCAAGAAAGCTTTGTATTTTTCATAAAGCGCAAGCAGGTCGCAGTCCTCGTCGTCAGGCTGATTTTTTGAAGAGTCAAACTTTTCCTTCCAAGAAGAAAGCGACGGTAATATAGAAGAAATCCAGTCGGCAAACGAAGCTGATTTTTTAGCGTACTCTGGAACAATAAGGTATTTTAAAAACGGGGAAGAGGCGTTCTGCTCAATTAAGTTTGAGGCAAAGACTTTTCTCATTACAGAAGGAATGCTTGTCTTTCCTTCAACGTGGCTTTTTATAGAAGCTGTTTTAAAGTCGTCCCATGCAATAAACCTTTCCATAGGAACAGCGCTTCTGCCGCTTGTAAGTGTGGCACTGTCGGCCCAAAGTTGTGAAGAAATGCCTGTTGGAAAAACAAACACAGTTTTTTCGTCGTCAATATGCTCTTTTATTTTCTTTTCAATAAGATTTTCTTTTTCTTCCATGAAGTAACTATAACAGTTTTTTGTGGAACTTCAAGGGGAGAAAAATATTAATAAAATCAGGCAATTTTAAACGGAACGATTTTTTCTATTTCATCAGCAAGTTTATCTTTTGCGCAGTCAAGCTCATAGCGCTTCTGAAGGTTTATCCAAAAGTCTGCCCCTGTTCCTAAG
>JBAXYY010000084.1:0-11521 GCA_041670585.1 Treponema sp.
AGACCAATACTGGATTGCACCCACAGAATCAAAGCTTGACTGGAACAAGATAAATTTCTTTGACAATAATTTCTCAGAGGATATAGGCAAGGCATTGTTCGGAGACTACAAGGAGTCTGAAAAGAATCCAAACTTCCATTCCCCAGACTCCGGCACAGACGGACGGCTCTGCAAAAAATGGATTGTGAATGGAAGCAGGCGTGTACTTGTAAAGGGTGGAAGCGGAACTGAGCAGCTTGAGCCATTCAATGAAATACTTGCCTCTGAAATATTTCAAAGGCTTGGAATACCACATGTAAAGTATTCACTTTATATAGAGAACAGAAAGCATTTCTCTCTTTGCGATGATTTTGTAACAAGAAATACAGAATTCATAACGGCGGCATCATTGTGCGAGGAGATAAATGGTTCAATCACCTATGATGATTTCAAAAAATGCTGCAGAAGCTTCTCAATAAACCTAAATGAAACAGAGCTTGGAAAAATGTTCGCAGTAGATTTCATAATAGCAAACGAGGACAGGCATCTAAACAACTTTGGCTTTTTAAGAAATGCAGACAGCCTTGAATGGAAAGGCCTTGCCCCAGTGTTCGACTCCGGCACCTCAATGTTCCACCAATACAAAGCCTTTGAGCTGGACAAAGCGGAAGGACTTCAGAACAGCCAGATAAATTCAAAACCATTCATGAAGCATCACAAGGAGCAGCTCTCTCTTTTTCCAAAAGAAAGTCTTAACAAGGAAATGGACTTGTCCCTTCTAAATGGAATAGGAAATTTCTACAAGGAAGTACTTTCTAAACAGGTCAGGGAAATTCCACAAAGCAAAATAGACACTCTTTGTGACATTTTGGACAGTCGTGTTGAGCTTCTGAAAAGAGAAATAAAGCCAGTGCAAATAAGCATAGATTGACAACTAAATTCCAAAGATGTTATCTTATAGGAAGGAACTGGCAAAACAAATAAAGAAGGAGAATGGACTATGGCTGAGAACAATGTGACGCAATGGGAGTATGAAACAATAAGAAACAGCGGCATTAGCAGTGACGAAACTTTAAAAAAACTCAAACAAGCAGGAGAAGAAGGATGGGAAGCTACAGGAAATAATGTTGGATGTTCAATACTTATGAAAAGACCAAAACAGCAAAAAACTCCCACAAGAGACGAAGAAGATTTATCAAGATAAGAATATGGCTGCCATTCAAATCAATGTACTGCTGTCATTCCGACCGAAGCGGAGGAATCTCTACAAAGCACACTTTGAAAACTTCATAGTTTTACAGACTTTTCAAAGTATACTTTGAAAACTTCTTGACTTTTGCAACTTTTCAAAGTACACTTAGATTATGATAAACAGAAACTCCTATATAGAAAGGCTAAATTCCTTTAAAAACAAGCAAATTATCAAAGTAATAACGGGAATCCGCCGCTGTGGAAAGTCTGTTTTGATGACTCAGTTTAAAGAGAATCTTCTATTAAGTGGTGTAAATAAGGATCAAATAATTTCTGTAAATCTTGAGGAATTAGAAAATGAGTCTCTATTAAACTATCAAAATCTTTACTCATATATTATCAATCATCTGCAAAAAGATAAAATGAATTACATTTTTGTAGATGAAGTTCAACTTTGTGTAAATTTCCAAAAAGCAATAGACAGTCTTTTTGTAAAATCAAATACTGATATTTATTTAACTGGCTCAAATGCAAATCTTCTTTCAGGGGAGCTTGCAACTTTGCTAAGTGGCAGGTATGTTACTATTGAAGTGCAGCCTTTTTCTTTTAAAGAATTTCTTGAATATAAATCAACTGATGCAAATTTAATATCAAATCAGAATTTAAACTTGCAACAACTTTATTTAGATTATGTAAGATACGGCTCGTTTCCATTTACACTTCAACTTAATAATAATGAAGAAGATATCAATCAGTATTTAACAGGAATATACACAACAATAATTGTAAAAGACATTGCTGTTCGTCATCAAATAAAAGACATTTCTATTCTTGAATCTGTAATACGTTTTATGTTTGATAATACAGGAAATATTTGCAGCTCAAAAAAAATCAGCGACACTTTAACTTCTGGCGGCAGAAAAGTTAGCCAGCCTACTGTCGAAAATTATATGTATTATCTTCAAGAATGTTATATGATTTATGAAGTAAAACGATTTGATATAAAAGGCAAAGAATACTTAAAGACTCTTTCAAAATATTATATTGCAGATTCTGGACTGCGTAACGCATTGCTTGGTTATAAAAATATTGACACAGGCCATATTCTTGAGAACCTTGTTTATTTGGAACTTAGGCGACGTTCCTATAAAATTTACGTTGGCAAAGTTGATTCTCTTGAAATAGATTTTGTCGCAGTTAATCAAAATGAAACTTTATATATTCAAGTGTCGGAATCATTAAAAGAAGAATCTACATTGAATAGAGAACTTGCTCCATTAAAAAGCATAAAAGATTTTAATCCTCGATATATTATTACAATGGACCTTTCTCCAAATTCAAATATAGACGGTATAAAAATTATAAATGCCTTGGACTTTTTAAGTGGCTCTTCTTTGACTTAAAAGTTCATCAGCACATTTCTTTATTGACTATAAATATTCTTACTGTTACATTTTCATCATCACCCATTTATAAATCTATAAGAAGAAGTCGTAAAACACTCGCTTATTTTATGAAACTTTTCTTGTATGTCTTTTTCTATTTTAAAAACTTAAAACAGTTTTGTCGCAAAAAATTGAGGTTACTATGACAAAAATTTCTACGTATTTAAAACGCAACACAAATTTCTACATTATAGTTCTCATTAGTTTACTTATAAATGTAGTTTTAGATATGGTTTCTCCGCAAATTACAAGAATGTTGATTGACGATGTAATTATTGCAAAGCGAATGGAACTTCTTACAAAGCTTCTGGGCTTTTACATTCTTATAGGAGTGATTCACTTTGTATTTGACTACACAAAGGAATTCTCTGGTGATTACGCAGGCTCTAAGATCGCTTGTTTAATCAGAAAGGAACTGTTCCATTTTATTCAAAAACTTTCAGCTAACTTTTTTGACAAGACAAATGCCGGTGAGCTTATGTCACGAGTTAAAGATGACGTTGACAGAGTTTGGGACAGCATGACGTACATTACAATGCTCTTGGTTCAAGTAACTGTTCATACAGCAATTATTTTGTATTGCATGTTTTCTATGAGCTGGCAGCTTGCAATTGTGCCGGCTGTTGGAATGTTCCTAGCTGGAACAATCGCTGTGTTTATGGAAAAGAAGCTTGGCAAAGTTTACGGTGACATTGAGCAGGAAAATTCTATTTTAAACAATGTTGCTTCAGAAAACCTTGCTGGTGTTAGAACAGTAAAATCTTTTGCAAGAGAGAAATTTGAAATAAAGAAATTTCTTTCTCATAACACAAAGTACTATGAGCTTAACGTTCAGCAGTCACGTGTGTTTGTAAAATACTATCCGCTGCTTCAAGTAATTACAGTTTCGCTTCCTTGCATTGTTTTAATTCAAGGCGGCTTTCTTGTAATGAACGACAAATTTACTATTGGCGAACTTAGCGCATTCATTCAATATTCAATGAACATTACTTGGCCAATGGAAATGCTGGGCTGGCTTATGAACGGGCTTTCTTCTGGAATTGCGGCTTGGAAAAGAATAAAGAAAATCTACGCTGAAGTGCCGGAGATAAAAGAAGATTCGTCGCCTACAGTTTTGTCTTCTGTAAAAGGCGATGTTGAATTTGACCATGTGAATTTTACACGCAACAGCACAGATATTTTAAAGGACATTTCTTTCCATATAAAACCAGGCTGCACTTTGGGCATTATGGGAGAAACTGGCAGTGGCAAATCTTCAATAGGAAACTTGCTTTCTAGAATGTACGATGTTACAGGCGGAGAAATTAAGATTGACGGTGTTGATATTAGAAAATTAAAGACATCGCAGCTTAGGCAGAATGTTGCTCCAATCACTCAGGAAGTATTTTTATTTTCAAACACTATTACTGAAAATCTTTTGTTTGGAAAAAAAGAATTGCTTTCTAAAGTTGACATTCAAAAAGCTGCATCACAAGCAGACGCAACTGAATTCATAGACACGCTTCCTGAACAATATGAAACTGTAATTGGCGAACGTGGCGTTGGACTAAGCGGCGGTCAAAAGCAACGTCTAACAATAGCCCGTGCAATTGCAAAGAAAACTCCAGTCATTGTATTTGACGACTCAACTTCGGCTCTTGATATGGAAACAGAGCAGAAGCTTCAGAGTACAATAGAAGAAATGAACGGCGTAACAAAAATAATTATTGCGCACAGAATTAGCGCTGTTCGTAATGCGGATGAAATTATAGTTTTAAAAGAAGGGCAGATTGCAGAGCGTGGAACACATGAGCAGCTGTTAGAAAAAAAAGGCTTGTATTATGAAACATACGAATCTCAATACGGCTCTTATGAATTATTAAAGAAAAACGCATAAGGAAAATTTAAAATGGCATTTAATTCATATAAACAAGATGAAGATTTAAAAGCGACAAGCAGAACAAAAACTTTGCTTAGACTTTTTTCATATTTATTAAGACATAAAAAGACAATCATCATTGTTCTAGCAATCATGGCATTTTGCACAGCAGTTGGAATTATGAACCCGCTGTTTATGGAATGGGCAATTGATGATTATATCTCTGTAAAAAATTTCAAAGGGCTTATTAAACTTATAGCATTGGCATTGTCGTTAAACTTGCTCATGGTTGTGGCGGTAAAAGTAAGAATGTTCATAATGTCAAAGTTAAGCAACAAAGTTCTTCTTGAAATTAGAGACGAATTGTATACGCATATTCAAAAGCTTGACTTGAAGTTTTTTGACTCGCGCCCTACAGGAAAAATTTTAGCAAGAATTATTGGCGACATAAATTCATTACGCGATGTTCTAGAAAACAGTGTAACAACAGTCCTTCCAAACCTTGTTACAATTATCAGCGTTGTTGTAATTATGTTTTCTAAAAATGCAAAGCTAGCTCTTGCTTCTCTTTCAACTCTTCCATTAATGATTGTGCTTATTGTTTTAATTCAAGTTAAGAGCGAGCAGAAGTGGCGCATTGTAAGAAAAAAATCCTCTAACCTTAACGCTTTTCTTCATGAAGATTTAAGCGGTATAAAAGTTGTGCAGTCTTTTAACGCGGAAAAAGAAACAGATGCAGAGTTTGACGATTTGGTTGGTCAGCACAGAAAGTCTTTTGTTGACGCAGTAAAAATAGCTGACTGGTTTTTTGCAACTGTTGACTTATGCTGGGGGCTTGGAACATTTGCGCTTTACTTTGTTGGCATAAAGATTCTTGGCACTGACTCAATTTCTATTGGAACTTATGTTGCTTTTGGAACATACATCGGCATGTTTTGGCAGCCAATTCAGAACTTGAGCAATTTCTACAATCAGCTTGTTACAAATATTTCTGGAGCGGAACGTGTGTTTGAAATTATGGACACAAAGCCAGAAATTACAGACAAGCAAAATGCAGCAGTGATTCCTTCAATAAAAGGTGAAGTTGAATTTAGAAATGTCTCTTTTGCTTACGACAAAAAAAATGTTCTGCACAATGTTTCATTCAAGATAAAACCTGGAGAAACAATTGCACTTGTTGGCCCAACAGGCGCTGGCAAAACAACAGTTGTAAATTTAATCAGCAGGTTCTATGACGCATCACAAGGGGATGTTTTAATTGACGGCCACAATATAAAAAATGTGACAATTGAAAGCTTAAGAAAACAAATGGGCGTAATGACACAGGACAACTATTTGTTTAGCGGCACAGTAAAAGAAAACATTCGCTACGGAAAGTTAGACGCAACAGATGATGAAATAATTTCGGCGGCAAAATCAGTTCATGCTGATGATTTTATTTCAAAACTTAAGGGCGGCTATGACACAGTTCTTACAGAAAGAGGCGGCGGTCTTTCTAACGGGCAAAAACAGCTTTTGGCTTTTGCAAGAACAATGGTAAGCATGCCAAAGATTTTGATTCTTGACGAAGCAACAAGCAGCATAGACACTCAAACAGAAATCTTAATTCAAAAAGGAATTGCGTCTTTGCTAAAAGGCAGAACATCTTTTGTAATTGCGCACAGGCTTTCTACAATTCAAAATGCGGACAGAATTTTTGTTGTAGATGACGGCCACATTGTTGAAGAAGGAACACCGTCGTCACTAATGGCAAAAAAAGGCTTATACTATAATTTGTACATGGCTCAGTTCAGCAGTAAATGAATATTCAAGAAAGCGCAAGGATGCGCGTTGTTCCGCCAAGAATTGACGCTTACACTTTAGCTGCAAAGACAATTCTTGCACTTATAAAAAATACATGGATGTATTTTTTATAAGAGTTGACTAAATTAAGATACATCAGTAAATTTAAATAAATCCTTGGAGGCAAATATTATGAAAGGAAGTAGTAACGGAAGTAAATTTCTACCAGGTGGTGGCAAGGGCGGAAACAAAAACAATGAAAATGCTCCAGTAGAAAATCAGCATATAAAAAATCAAGCCCAAAGAAAAATGCACACTAACCAAAGTCATATGGGCGGCTCACACGGCGGAAAATAATTAGAAAATTATTTCTAAAATACTATTGTATATTTATCATTAAGGCACGTTCCAAAAGAGCGTGCTTTTTTATTGTTCCATACAAAATTCAATGATATAATATGGTAAAGGGATTTATCATTTATGGAATTAACAAAGCAAGATATTTCAAACACCGCTCCTGGCGCTATTTCAATTTATAAAATTGTTGGACTTAAATTAGAGCCATTATTTAATTCAAAAGAAATCTGCACTTTTTCAAACATGACGGAAAAAGAATATATAAAATTTATCGGCGACGATTCTACAAATATAATTATTCAAGAAGATAAGGAAGCCGTTTTTAATTCAATCACAGAAATTGTAAAAAATAAAAGAAATACAAACTGCCTTTATAGAATATACAATAAGAAATATAAATTTATTTGGATTCATGCAAAAGCAAAATACATTGGCACAATGCAAAAATGTCCAGTAATTATTGTTGATTTTCTTAATACATCGCTAGAAACTACAGGCCAGTTTTCTCTTATAAACAATGCAAAAAAAATTATATATGTAATTGATGAAAAAACACAGGAAATTCTTTTTGCAAATGACTTTACTTTGGAAAAATTTAATAACAAGCCTTACTATCAAAAAAAATGCTATGAATATATGGAAGATTTAAAAGCGCCATGCCCGTGGTGCAAAATGATTAATTCAAAAAAAAATCATATAGAAATGAAAGACTTTTATCTTCCTTCTCGCGACAAATGGTATGATGTTAATTATAGAAAAATAATATGGTATGGTAAAAAAGCAATTGCAATTTTTCTAACTGACATAACGCATAGTAAAAAAACACAACTTACATTAGAAGAGTCTAACGAAAGTTTAAAATCAATAATAAATAATATTCCTGTTGGCATTGCTGTCTATAAAAAAGAAGGTGATAAAATAACTTGTATTGCTGTGAACCCTTCTCTTTCTAAAATCAAAGGTGTAATAACAAGTGTCCCTGGGAAAAAAATTGACAATAGCTTTTACAACAAAACATTTCCAAGCGAGCGTAAGTTTTTTAAAACAAATTTTCTAGATATTTTTAACAAAGGAAATAATGTTTTTGACTACAGGGCTTTGAACGGCCAATTTGCAGTTGAAGATGGCACAATTAAATATTCATATGTCTGGCTTCATCTAGAAGGATATTCCACAGAACAGTCTGACGGCGCAAAAATTGCTTATGTTTGCTTAACAGATATATCACAAGAAAAAAACGCTGTTGAAGAAGCAAACAGAATTCGCAAAGTGGAAGAAGAGCAATACACGCATACAATTGACGGAATACTTTCAGCCCTTCCAAAAACAATTTCTACAGTTCATTTAGACTTAACTCAGAATTATTATTCCAATTATCATAATTCAGTAATTGAAGAAGAGATACCTCTTGAATATGGCAGCGTAGATTATTTAATTCATTTTCTATCATCAAGAATTCTTAATGAAAAAACAAGATTAGAATTCAATGAAAAATTTAACAGGCTCTCGCTTTTAAACTCATACAAGATAGGGCAAAACTTTTTATCTCTTGACTATCAGCATAAATATTCAGAGAAAACCATTTTGTGGGAAACTATATCAATCAGCATTGCCCGCAACCCAAAGAATGAAGACTTAGAAGCTGTGCTTTACACAGTGAACTCTGAAGAAAGAATTACTTTGGAAAAAATAAACAAACATATTGCGTTAGAAGAATATGACAACATTGGAACAATTTCTACTTTAGATGGAACAATTAAATTTTATTCAAGAAATAATTTTGACTTAACCCCTCATGCGTTTGAAAAATATGATGATGATATGAGAAACGCCTTGCCAAAATTTTTACCTCATAGTGAACTTCGTGACGCTGTAAGAGATCTCACCTTAAAAAACATACAAGAAAATTTATCTACTAATGACTGCTTTAACTATGGCTTTACAGTCATAACAAAAGATGGAAAAAATCTAAGAAAGCAATTGCGCTACAGTTACCTTGATGAAACAAAATTAAAAATTCTTTTTACCAGGACAGATATTACAGACACAACAAAAGCAGAAACAAAACAAAAGGCTCAGCTTGAAAAAGCACTTGCTGATGCAGAAAAAGCAAATGAAATGAAATCAGTTTTTCTTTCTTCAATGAGCCACGACATACGCACACCACTTAATGGAATTATGGGCTATACAGATTTGGCATTAAAAGAAAATAATCTTGAGAGTATAAAAACATATCTAAATAAAATTCAAACTTCAAGCAACTCCCTTTTACTTTTAATAAATGACACTTTGGATTTGACCCGTATAGAAAATGGTAATGAAGTGTTAACCCCAGAAGTAATAAATACGCAAAAATATTTTGACGACATTATTACAACAGTTAAGCCTTCCATGGAATCTAAGAAAATAAATTTTATTGCAAAAATAGATAACACAAAAAATCTATGCTTAAAATTTGACCGTCTACGAATGGAAAAAATTATTTTGAATCTTCTTTCGAATGCAGCAAAATTCACTCCAGAATACGGCACAGTAAAATTCAACATTGAATGTTCTCAAATAGAAAAAAATATTGCACATGAAAAAATAACTATTCAAGACAATGGTTGTGGAATGAGTAAAGACTTTACTTCAAAAGCATTTGAACCTTTTACTCAAGAAAGAACAGAAGCAACAAAAAACATTGGCGGCTCAGGACTTGGACTTTCTATTGTAAAGCGTCTTGTTCAACTAATGAATGGACATATTGATATTGTTAGCGAACAATTTAAAGGAACAACATTCTATGTTTATTTAGATTTAGAAATTGCTTCTTCTGAAAATTCTAAAGAGTTAGAAAATGCCACTATATTATATGAAGTTCCATTAGTTGGCAAAAAGATTTTGCTTTGTGAAGACAATGATGTTAATCGTGAAATAGCAACTGCAATGCTTGAAGGTCAAGGCATAATTGTAACACAGACAACCAATGGCAAAGAGGCTGTTGAAGTTTATAGAAAAAAACCTGCTGGCACATTTGACATAATTCTAATGGATATTCGTATGCCATTAATGAACGGCTATGAAGCTACAAAATCAATTCGTCAAAGCAAAAAAAGCGACTCTGACATTATCCCAATTATTGCAATGACAGCAGATGCTTACGAGGCAGATAAATTGCATGCCATATCTGTAGGAATGAATTCTCATATTTCAAAGCCAATAGACCCAAATAAGCTTTTTGAAACACTGCGAAATTTCTGTTAAAAATCAACAGATATTTTCCTAATTGACACTTTTATTGCAAAAAGTATACTTAATATGCAATGAAAAACGGTTGGAAATATAAAGCATTTTTCCTTTTCTCATTATTACTTTTTGTTTCAAATTCTTTTGTCTTAGCAACAGAGAACAAAGAGGCAAACTATGTTTCCAAATCAAATGTAAATAACAATCTTTGCCCGCAGACAGTACAAAATGTTTCTTCAAAATTAACTCCAATTCAATTTTACACTTCTCAAAACAAAGATGACTCTTTGCAAAAGTCATCCGCACATCATTCAATAATTTTCTACTTTCAAAATCAACTTTCACTTTTACCTTCAGAAAGTTCAAGAACAGAATTTCTTTCTTTTACAAAAACAAATTTCCAAAATAAATATTTATCTCTTATTTTAAATCTTCAGACATTAAAATAAAATTTCCTTTTACAATTTAGTTTTCTCTAAAAATTCAAACAGCAATTACTGTCTGCGTTGAATTTCACAAATTGATTTTTTATCAAATTTAAAAGGATTATTCTATGACAATTTTAGAAATGCTTAAACAATCTGGCATACTCACGCTTTTAGGAATGGGCGTTGTATTTGCTTTTTTAGTTGTAATGATTTTGTGCATGAATTTCTCAAGCAAAATTATCATTTTCTTTAACAGAAATAAGAAGGACAAAAATAATGAACAATAAATCAATGTCAAAAAAAATATTTTTAATCACAATGATGGTCTTAATGATTGCATCTGTATTTTCATTTGCATCAACAGCATTTGCAGATGACGGCAGTTCAGAGCATGAGTCTTCTGCAAAATCACTTACCACTTCTATAATAAAAGGCAGCGAGGATACTCCAAATATTTCTATTGGAAATTTCCTTACAAATCTTTGGAGGAACACTGGCATTTATAAAATGATTTTTGGTGACCACGTTCTAATTTCAAAAGAAGATATTTTTGGTAGCCAAGATAAAGCTGTAAATGAAGTAACAGCAGACCCTTTTGCTAACATTGAATCCCCTGGCTGGCAAAAGTTAGTAATGATTGCAATTGGATTTTTAATTATATATCTTGGTGCTGCAAAAGGCTTTGAACCAATGCTGCTTATTCCAATTGGCTTTGGCACTGTTCTTGTAAACATACCTGGCGCTGGAATGGGAAGCGCCCCAGATGGTATGCTTTATATAATTTACAAGGCTGGAGTTGGAAATGAGTTTTTCCCAATGTTGATTTTTATGGGCATTGGTGCAATGACAGACTTTGGCCCTCTTATTGCAAATCCAAAAACAGCGCTTCTTGGAGGAGCCGCACAGCTTGGAGTCTTTATGACATTGTTCGGTGTTGCACTTATGAATTTAATTCCAGGCGTAAACTACACAATGCTACAGGCTTGCGCAATTTCAATTATTGGAGGAGCGGACGGACCTACTACAATTTATGTCTCGTCAAAACTTGCTCCAGAAATGACGGCGGTTGTTGCAGTCGCGGCTTATTCATACATGGCGCTTGTTCCTCTAATTCAGCCGCCAATTATGAAAGGCTTGACTACAAAAAAAGAACGCTTAATAAAAATGGAGCAGCTTCGCCCAGTTTCTAAAACAGAAAAGATTTTGTTCCCGCTTGAGTTGATTATTCTTTCAATTCTTCTTTTGCCAGCAGC
>JBAXYY010000085.1:0-11386 GCA_041670585.1 Treponema sp.
CCTTTAGAAGAAGGCAGCGATGAAAAAGTTGTGGTTCTTATTTTAAACAGAAGAAGCTCTGCCGAAGCATTCAGGCAAATTAAGCTTTCAATAAATCCTCAGACAAAGCTTATTCGACGTGTTGCTGCTACAACGCCTCAGTCTGAAAATTTCACTTTTAATTTTTATGATTATAATTTGAATTCTGGAATAACAGATCAACGGTTTATTTATGATCCGCCGTCATCAGCAAATAATTATAATAATTTTTTGTTTTCGGAGTAAATAATAATGGAAAGTTATGGAGCAATATTAAAAAAAGCACGTGAAGATAAAAGTATTGATTTTGAAACAATTGAGCGCGAGACAACTATTACAAAACAATATCTTGAGGCAATGGAAACAGAAGATGAGTCTGTTTTTCCAGGCGAGCCTTACCTTGTTGGATTTCTAAGAAACTATGCAGATTACTTGGGTGTTGACTACAATGAAGTGTTAAAGTTGTACCATGCAAAAAAACTTCAGGAATCTCCTATTCCAGAAGGACTTATTCAAAAACAAAAACCTAGCTACTTGGTTCCTGTCATTGTAATTGTTTCTGTAGTAGTGGCGGTTCTTATTGCGTTTGCAATTTATTTCTTTGTATTTAAAATGCCAGAAATGAAGACAGAGCAGCAGCAGACAATTGAGCGCAATACTAAAAAACATCAGTACATGCTTACTTCAAAAGGCGAAACAAAGCGTTTGTACAAGGGCGACCAAATTCTTGTTCCTTCAAAAGATACAAAAGACAGTGGCAATATAATTCTTACAATAGTTGACACTTTAGGTAGCCTTACAATTGCGACACCTTCTGGAAATCAAATTGTAGACTTAAGCGAAGAGAGGGACATAGATGTCAATGGCGATGGAATGTCCGAAATAATTATTTACCTTAGCGACATAAGCGCAACAGATTCAGCAAGGGGAGCAGAAGTTCGTATGCTTCTAAAAGAAAATGCTGCTGAAGAAGCACAGCCTGTTATTGTTGAAGAAATTGCTCCTGTAGAAAATACAGCATCTTCATCTGTAAAAAACAACAAGCAGACGCAAATTCTAGAGGACACAAGGGCATATCCTTTTACAGTGAACATTTCATTCAGGGGTGCATGTGTGTTCCGCTACGGAGTTGATAGAAAAGAAAATATTGAGGATTATTTTGTAAGCGGCGACATTGTGAATGTTACAGCAAGCAATGGAATTCGTTTGTGGATGAGCAACGTTAATGCTTTGAAAATTCAAGTGATTGCAAATTCAGAAAGCTATGACCTTGAGGTAGGAAAAGCAGGACAGGTAAAAGCAGAAGACATTAAATGGGTTAAAGACAGTGACGGCAAATACAAGCTGGTGGTGATTGAACTTGACTAAAAATAAATCTGCTAAAAAATATTTCTTAGACCAGCACGGCTGCGCAAAGAACCAAGTTGACGGCGAGCTTATTATTACTCGTCTTGAAAATCTTGGCATGGAAAGAACACTTGACGCTGATGAAGCAGACTTGATTATTATAAACAGCTGCGGCTTTATAGAAAGCGCCAAAAAGGAATCCTTGGACAGCGTGTTGAATTCTAGAAAGGCATATCCAAAGGTAAAAATTCTTTTGGCGGGATGCCTTGCGGAACGTTACGCGAATGTTTTTAAGACTGACCTTCCAGAAGTGAACGGCATTTTTGGAAACGGCGACTTGTCAAAGCTTGATGAAGTTGTCGGCTCTATTTTAAAAGGAAAAAGGCCTGTTGTTGTTCCAGAGCAGAAGGGCGTTTGCTGCGGTGAGAGAGGCACGCTTCTTTCTTTTAAAGGCAGCGCTTACGTAAAAATAACAGAGGGCTGCAACAATCATTGTACATTTTGCGCCATACCACTTATTCGCGGTGACTTGCGCTCTAGAAAAGCTCTAGACATTGTTGAAGAAATAAAAGGCCTTGTTCAAAAAGGCGTGTACGAAATAAATTTAATAGGGCAGGATTTGGCGGCATACGGCTGCGGCAAGGACGACGATGTTTTTAACGACGGCACTTGCTGGTACGAACAGACTTACGGTGAAAGCAGATTGTCACGTTATTCTGTTGCTCTCAATGGCAATGCGCATGTCATTCCGACCGAAGTGAAGGAATCTCGTAAACACAATTCAATTTCTCCTTTGTCACGCTTAATCAAAATGATTTCAAAGCTAAAGGGAAAGTTCGTAGTGCGGCTTTTGTACATTCACCCAGACCATTTTAATTTGGACATTCTTCCTTTAATGCAAAAAGACAAAAGGTTCCTTCCTTATTTTGACATTCCGTTCCAGTCAGGCTCTGACAATGTAATTCACGCAATGAACAGAACTGGCAGTCACAAAGGCTATGTTGAGCTTGTAAAAAAAATAAGAGACGCACTTCCTGAAGCTTCAATTAGAACAACATTTCTTACAGGATTTCCTGGAGAAACAGAAGACGACGCTAAGAAGACAGAAAAATTCTTAAAAGAAATACAGAGCGACTGGTCGGGCTGCTTTCCTTACAGCAAGGAAGATGGAACTCCCGCCGCAAAAATGAAAGGCAAAGTTGCAAAGAAGATTGCAGAAGAACGTGCGCAGAATCTGCAGAGCATTCAGCATGATATTACAGGCAAACGGCTAAAGGCCCGCTTGGGAAAAACATACGATGTTCTTGTTGAAGAAATAATAGAAAACAAAGAGCAAAGCGATGAAGGCCTTGCAATAGGACGCGCTTGGTTTGAAGCCCCGGAAGTTGACGGCAATGTTGTAATAAGATACGACCTTGACGACAAGAAGGCAGTTGAAAAAATAAAGTGCGGAAACGTTGTAAAAGTTAAGGCTGTAGCTTCCACAGAATTTGACATAGATGGTGAGTACGTTGCAAAGTGAAGATTACCTTTCTGTTTTAAATGATGAGCAAAGAGCCGCTGTAGTTCACGAAGGTTCTTCCCTCTTGATTTTAGCAGGGGCTGGCTCCGGAAAGACACGCGTAATCACAACAAAAATAGCCTACCTTATTTCACAAAAGCATGTTGACCCCTCTTCAATTCTTGCGGTTACTTTTACAAAAAAGGCCGCTAAGGAAATGCAGGAAAGGGCAGTCTCTCTTGAGCCACGTGCGTCCATGGCGCAGATAAGAACATTCCATTCTTTTGGCGCATATTTTCTAAGGCTGTACGCCGATGAAGCAAAGGTTTCAAAATCATTCACAGTTTACGATGACGACGACATGGTGACATTGCTTTCTAAAGCAGTGCCGTCTTTAACCCGGCAGCAAGTGTCACAGGCAGTTCACAAAATATCGCTTGCAAAAGACTACTGCCTTCTTCCAGACAGCGAGAATCTTTGCCAAATAGAAAGCGACCCTAATTTTCCAGACATATATGAGGCGTATCAAAAACGTCTTCGCGCAACAGGCAACGTTGACTTTGGCGACTTGATAATGCTTCCGTACCTTGTGTTAAAAAACAATGGGCAAATAAGGTCTCACTTTCATTACCGCTACAGAGTGATTATGGTTGACGAGTACCAGGACAGCAACGTGGCGCAGTTCTTGCTGTTGCAGCAGCTTGCCGGTGTTGAAGAAAAAGCCGGCACTTATGTTTGCGTAGTTGGCGACGATGACCAGTCAATTTACAAATTCCGCGGCGCTGAAGTTCAGAATATTCTTAACTTTCAAAAGCAGTTCCCCGGCACTTCTTTAATAAGGCTTGAAAAAAACTACCGCTCAACAAGTGAAATCTTATCTTGCGCAGACAGCGTTGTTAAAAACAATGAGGACCGGCTTGGAAAAACGCTTGAGGCAGTTAGAGGAAAAGGCAAAACTCCAACATTGGTTTTCTTGCCAACACAGGACGATGAAACTCAATTCTGCGCGGAGCTTATTCAACAGGCGCATAAATCTAGAAAAGATAAAAGCGGTAAAAAAATACCAGGCGTTCCTTACAGCGACTGGGCAATTCTTTACAGGACAAACGCCCAGTCGCTTGGCTTTGAAACAGAGTTCCTTCATAAAAAAATTCCTTACACTGTTGTAGGCTCACTGAAATTCTATGAGCGTGAGGAAATAAAGGACGCGCTTGACTGGCTTGCGTTCATTGCAAATCCAAAAGACGAAATCTCATTTAGAAGAATAATTAACAAGCCTGCCCGTGGAATAGGCAACACTTCGCAAGATAAAATAATTGACGGAACAAATGAAAGCTCCTCTATTTTAGATTCGTGCAAAAAAACAAAGCTCACAAAAAAAGCGGCGGAAGGTGTTAAAAATTTCTGCGAACTGTTTGAAGAATTTTCATCAGAATTGCCAGAAACTGTTGAAGGCGAGGAAAACAAGTCTTTGGCGGAACAGGCGGTGGCTGCTGAACTAATAAACAGCACAGCAGCTGAACAGGCGGCAGTTGTTGAAAGCACAAGCAACGCTTTGGCGGAACAGGCGGCAGTTGTTGAAAACAAAAGCACCTCTTTAGTAAAGGAAGAGGCTTCTAGTGAAAAGAAAAAATCCACACCTGATTCAAAAAAACAAATTGCAAACGACAAGTCAAAGCTGTCATACTTTGTAGAAAAGGTTGTTGAAAAATCAGGCTTGAGCGAATACCACAAGTCTCAGGACGAAGTTGCTGGCACACAAAAACTTGCAAACTTGCAGGAGCTTGTTAACAGCGCAGTTTTATACCCTTGCTCAAAACAAGGCCTGCTTGACTTCCTTGACCACATTCAGCTTGACCGAACAACAGAAACTGAAGACGAAGAGGACACAGACAAAGTTACTCTGATTACACTTCACAATACAAAGGGCTTGGAATTTCCACGCGTAATAATCACAGGACTTGAAAGCGGCATTTTCCCAAGGGAAGACAAAACTGGTGACGAGCTTGAAGAGGAGCGTAGGCTTTTCTACGTAGGAATAACACGCGCAAAAGACGAGCTTTACCTTACTTCATGCGGCGTTAGAAGAATATACGGCACTACAAAATACATGAGCCCAAGCCCGTTCTTAAAAGAAATAGGCAAAGGCAATGTTCGTGTTTTAGGGCAAGTGCCTGCTTCATTTACAGGCGGCGGCTCTGGTTTTGGAGGGGCTAACAGTTGCGGCTTTGGAGAAAGTGATGCTGCGGAAAAAGATCCACTTATGAAAAAATATTGCAAGGGCGCTCTAATTTACAACGACGACTACGGCCACGGTCAAATTGTCCGCACAGACATGACAGACGAAGGAGAGTATGTTATTTCCGTTAGCTTTGAAACTGGCGGAATAAAGCGCTTCTTGCCAAAGTACCAGAGCGGCTCGCTGATTGTGGAATAATTGTGAATTGTCAATTACCCTTGTCTTTCTTTTTTACTGGTGATAAAGAGGGTAATAAAGTGGGTAATAAAACAGACGACATTATTTCTATTTTACATGAGCTTTGTTCTTATAAAGAAGAGCGAGAGTGGTTCGAGTTCAAAGAAAATTGGTTTGAAAGTGTCTAACTTGGAGAATATATTTCTGCTCTTTCAAATAGCGTGGCTATAGAAGACAGAAAGAATGCGTATTTTATTTGGGGTATAAATGACAAAACTCATTTAATTACAGGCACAAAATTTAATTGCAATCAAGATATTAAAGTAGATATAATATTTTAACGCAGCTTCTTTTTGATAATTCTCATATTCCATTTCGAGTTGCTATTTTTTTCTGGAAAAACAAAGGCTGATAATTTGTATTCTGTACGAGAATTTGGTAATCAATGTATTTTGTATACTCTTGATGAAGTTCTTCGTTATGGCGATGTTCTTAATATTATCCAAGCGGACGAATCTAATAGAGTTGTTGAACGAAAGGATGTTTCTCTTTTTGAAAATGACGCATTACGTGAAGCAATTATAAATGCTTTTGTTCATAATAAATGGGTTTCTGGTAATGAGCCAATGATTTCAGTTTTTTCCGACAGAATAGAAATTCTTTCTAGAGGAGAGCTTGCTTCTGAACAAACTTTATCTGGATTTTTCGCAGGTGTTTCTGTTCCTGTTAATCGAAAACTTTCTGAAATTTTTCTTCAGTTGCAAATAAGTGAAAAAACAGGACGTGGTGTTCCAAAAATTACAGAAAAATATGGTAAGAAAGCTTTCTGTTTTAACGAGAATTCTATAGTTGTGAAAATACCATTTGGCGGAAATCATTTGTTGCTAAACAATCACTGTTTATGGCCCGATAAAATGTGGTTAATGAAAGTGCATATCTGCCAATTATTCATTATTTATTTTTTTTCATTCTCGTATAAACTAAAAATAAACAAAGCTGACTGTCCGTAAAGACCGGAAGAATCGTCTGATAAAGATGAGGCTGTTGCGGAAGTGTAGAAGTTATGAAGCGCCTGTTTTTCTGTAAGTTTGTATTGCTTTTCAATCATTTCCACTACAGAAGGAATTACAGTTGCTCTTATTAAATAGTGGCTCATTTCTCCTCCAAAGTATAGCTTCTAATAAAAGTCAGTGCTTGAAGTGAATGTTCAGAACAGAAAGCAATTTGATTGTTTATCTTTTCAAACTTTAATTTTTCAACAGCGTCTTCTTTTCTCATAATTCCTTGAACAACATATTGTACTGTTTCTCCAACATTGTCATTTGCGATTTTGCCAATAACAATATCATATGCGTGTTTGAAGTTTATATCACTTCTGCATTTTACAACAAGCTCAAGCCATTCTAATGAAGGTGAGTCAAATTTTAATATGTTCGAAGAAAGGTTTTGGTTCCATTCATAAATGTTAACTACAGGCGAAGTTCTTTCTCCATTTTTGTTTAAAAGTTTGCTTCTTCTTATAGCCCAACGTTCAGCTTGTTCTTTTATATCAGTAGTGTAAAATGCAAATCCAAAGTCGCGCCCTTTTTCTGATGTGATGATTTGAGGTTCTTTTACAATTTCTGCTGAGCCATGATAGACAATCATTTCTTTTTTCCTAAAAGATATTCATCAAAGAACTGCATTAAATATTCCTTGCTCATTCCGTGCAAGTCCTCGTAGTCCGAATCTAGTAGTGAAATTAAATTTGTTTTTTCAAACAGTTTGTATACTTCGTCTGAAGGCTTGTTGATGTGGTCACTGTAATTTTCTATGCAAAATGTCTTAAAAGAAAGTCTGCTCATTTCTTTAATCCCTTGTTATGATTTTTAGTATAACATAAAGTGAATGTTTTATGTACAAGATTCTGCCATTGTATGGGAAAACTTTGTTTTTATAAATCGCATTGAATTATTCACCATGAGAATATATACTAGAACTAATGAGTTTAGATTTACTTGTAGAAAAAGATAAATCAGCTTACCTCTCCAAATCTTTGAACGAAAATTGCTTTGCAATTCTAAAGTGGAGCAAGTAAAAAAATGACAATAAATATAGCTGATTTTGGTGATGTTTTAGTTTTTCGTCCTGCTGGCAGAGATGCAATAATGGGTGCCTCTGCGTATTTGTTAAACGATGCAAATAAAGACACAAGCTTTGTTCTTGATTTTAAAGATGTGAAAGTTCTTACGCCTTCATGGATAGATGAATTTATTAAAGGACTTAAGGAAAGGTATTCTGATAAAATCACATACATAAATACTTCAAACGAATCTGTAAAAGCGTCTCTTGATATTTTAACGGCTTAGTTGAATTTTTAAATACACAAATGTTTTATGTACAATAATTTTCATTCTTGCAAAAACTGCCTACTGCGGCATGGAGTGGTGCGTAGCAGTCTAAGACTTGCAAAGGCTTAGACCGAAGCGTAAGCGGAGCCACGTAACGCCGTCTGGAAAATCCAAGCATGTCCAATTGATAATTAACTAAAATTCCGCTAATATACTCGCATGAGTGACAAACGTACAGTTAATGAAGAAACATTAGAAAAGCTGCTTTATCTTTCAAGGCTCTCTCCAGAAAGCACAGACATGGCGACTTTAAAAAAACAGGTTGATGAAATTGTCGGATACTTCGACATTCTTTCAAAATATGATGACAGTGAAAATCCGTATGACGCATATCCTACAACTACGGCGGACAATCTTCGTGAGGACGAGCCTGTTCAGGGCTTGGAAATGCACGATGTTAAGCAGGTGAGCAAGAACTTTATGGACGGCTACTTCCAGGTTCCAAAAGTTATTGGGGAAGGCGCATGATGCAGACTATTAAACAAATTGTGTCTTCTTTAAAAGACGGAAAAATTACAAGCACTTCTCTTGTGCAGAATTCAATTACAGTTTTTGAAAACGATAAGAAATCCTCTTTGCCTTTAAATGCGTTTCTTGAAATATACGATGACGCTTTGACTTTGGCGGCAGAGGCTGATAAGGAAATTGCAGAGGCACGTTCTTCTGGTAAGGATGCTGTTGAAGCTCTTTTTACAAAGAAGCCGCTCTTGGGAGTTCCTTTTGCAAACAAGGACAACATTTCTGTAAGAGGCAAAAAGCTTACTTGCGCTTCTAAGATTCTAGAGGGCTATGTGGCTCCTTACAACGCGACTGTTATTCAGCGTTTAAAAGATGCGGGCGCTATTCCTCTTGGAAGGTGCAATCAGGACGAGTTCGCCATGGGCTCTTCCACAGAATATTCAGTTTACGGCGCTACAAGAAATCCTATGAACAGGGAATATGTTTCTGGCGGCTCTTCCGGCGGTTCCACTGCGGCTGTTGCGGCTAACCAGGCTTTGTTTGGCTTGGGCACAGAAACTGGCGGCTCTGTTCGTCTTCCTGCAAGCTACTGCGGCATTTACGGCCTTAAGCCAACCTACGGCGTTTTAAGCAGATGGGGAGTTGTTGCATACGGCTCTTCTCTAGACCAGGTTGGCATTTTGGGTCACACGCCTTGCGACATTGCGTCACCTCTTTCTGTTTTGGGCGGAGTTGATATGTACGATGACACTTCCGCTGACTTGCCTTCTAAGGACTCTCTTAAAAATTTAACGGCTCTTTCTGATGATGATTTTGCAAAGCTTAAGATTGCGGTTCCTAAGCAGTTTCTTGAAAGCAAAGGTCTTGACTCTGATGTTGCAAAAGTTTTTGAGCAGACACGCGAATGGTTTACAAAGAAGGGCGCTAAAATTGAGACTGTTGACCTGCCAATTCTAGACGCGTCAATTGCCTCTTACTATGTCATTGCGCTTTCTGAGGCTGCAAGCAACTTGAGCCGTTTTGACGGCATTCGCTACGGCCGCCGTGTTGATGATGGTGAAGGCTACGACAAGCTTTATGTTAACACAAGAAGCGAAGGCTTTGGCCCTGAAGTTAAAAGAAGAATTATTATTGGCAACTATGTTCTTTCTGAGCAGTTCAGCGGAGACACTTATAAAAAAGGCATGTCTGTCCGCTCTCGTATTCAGAGGGAAATTGCAAGGCTTTTTGAAACATACGACTTGATCTTATGTCCAACTTGCCCAACTCCTGCATTTAAATTAGGGCAGAAGGTTGACGATCCTCTTGCCATGTACTTGAGCGACTTGTTCACAACATTTGTTAATCTTGCGCGTATTCCGTCGCTTTCTGTTCCATGCGGGCACACTAAGGGCGCTAAGGAAGAGGCTGGCTTGTTCACTCCAAGCGAAGTAAACCTTTCTGGAAGCGACAAAGGTATGCCTGTTGGAATTCAGTTTGCGGGGCCTATGTTCAGCGAGCTTAAGATTCTTCAAATTGCGCAATGTTGGGAAAACGACCACGTAGGTTGCGGCTGCCCAGTTAAGGAATAATGAAATGATAGAAAAAACTGAAATTGTTATTGGATGCGAAATACATACACAGCTTTTGACTAAGACAAAGGCTTTTTGCGCTTGCGAAAATAAATACGGCGGAATGCCAAACACAAGGGTCTGCCCTGTATGCTTAGGCTTGCCAGGCGCTATGCCAAGGGTAAGCAAAGGCTACGTTGAGCTGGGCGCTGTTGCGGGGCTTGCTTTGAACTGCGACATTGCCCATTTTACAAAGTTCGACCGTAAGCATTACTTCTACCCGGACTTGGCAAAAGGCTACCAGATTACTCAGTACGATATTCCTCTTTGCGCTGACGGGCACGTTGACTTGCCAATGGTTAAGCTTCCAAAAGACCAGCAGGTTGGCGGCAAAAACTGCAGGCCAAAAAACTTTATTGGTAAAGACTGCATTATAGACGGTGAAGACGGCAAATACAGGCGTGTAAGGGTTGAGCGAATACACCTTGAGGAAGACGTAGGAAAGTCCCTTCACTTGCCAGGAAAGCACTCTTACATTGACTACAACAGAAGCGGCACTCCGTTGATTGAAATTGTTACAAAGCCGGACATGTCCAGCCCTGAAGAAGCTGCTCTTTTTATGGAGACAGTGCAGGAAATATTGCGCTACGTTAAAGTAACAAACGGCAACCTTGAGGAAGGCAACATGAGGTGCGACGCCAACATCAACCTTAATGTTTGGGAAGATGGAAAACTCTACCACACTCCAATTTCTGAAATTAAAAACTTGAACTCATTCCGCATTATAAAAGACGCTTGCCACTACGAAGCAAAACGCCAGCTTGAGGAATTTATAAACGACCGTCAGGAATTCAACCCAGGCTTTAAAGTGACAATGGGCTGGGACGAAGACAAGCAGCAGACAACTGTCCTTCGTACAAAGAACTCTTTTGTTGACTACCGCTTTGTTGTAGAGCCAGACATAAAGCCGTTCAGTGTAAGCGACGAGCTTATTGAAAGGGCAAGAAGCAAAGTAGGCGAGCTTCCAGAGGCAAAAAGACTTCGCTTTAAAAAAGAGTACAAGCTTTCTGACTTTGACGTTGAGACTTTGACTTCAACAAGGGAGCTTTCACTTTGGTTTGAAAAGGCGGCGGCCGGCAGTAAGGACGCAAAACGAACAGCGAACATTATTCTTACAGATCTTTTGGCAGATTTGAACGCGCACAACAGGACTATAAACGAAGCGACAATTACACCTGAGCACATAAGCGCGCTTGTTAACGCAATTGACGAAGGACGCATTTCTTCCGCCCAAGGAAAAATTGTTTTTGCAAAAATGCTACAGACAAACAAAATGCCTGATGAGATAATCAAAGAGGAGCATTTGGAAGTTGTAAGCGACACTGGCGCAATAGAAGCTGTTGTTGACAAAGTGATTGCGGCAAATCCAAAAGCCGTTGAGGACTTTAAGAAAGGCAAGACAAACGTAATTGGATTCTTGACAGGGCAGGTGATGAAGGAGTCAAAAGGAAAAGCAAATCCTAAGTCCGCTTCTACACTTGTTCAGCAAAAATTACAGGCACTGTAAACTTAAGTGTGTCATTACGACCGAAGTGGAGGAATCTTTTAATAAATGAATGAAGTTGATTTTTTAGCAGATGAAATATCTCTACGCTACGGCAATGTAAAAAGGGCGCGTGGCTGCTTCTTGTACACAGAGAAGGGC
>JBAXYY010000086.1:0-11255 GCA_041670585.1 Treponema sp.
ATTCGCACAGAAGTAAAGCCAAAGCTGCCAATCCAAATAAAAGTCTCTATGGCAAAAGGTTTTGAAATACCAGAAATCAAATCTTACATAAAAAAATTTTGCGAGCTTTTTCCAGACACAGACTTGGAAAAAATTATGAACTCTTCGTTTGCGGTGTTAAAGCCAGACAGCGAAAATCCATACAAGCAGCTCTACACTACAAACTAAAAACACTTCACCTTGGCAAGTTTTTTCACTGATGAATTTTACTTGCCAAAGTGATTTGCACGGTGAATATAATTTTTTATTTTAAAGCGTAACCTGCAATGTGCATTTGTGAAAATTCTTGATTTTCAATATTACAAATAGCATATAGTTCTGTAATAAAAATCACCAAGCCATTTCCAAGATTCACTTCAATTGGTTTAGATAATATTTTATTTCCTGCATTTTGATAAATTCTAGTTGACTTGTCTATTTTTACCATGTAAGAATTAACAGTATCTGTAATATCATATTTTACATTGTCAATTTTTAAATATACTTTTATCTTAGAATCATCAATCAGATCTTTGTTATATTCATCAAACTTATATAAAGTATTATATTCAGAGACATCTATGTATTGTAAGTCTTTATCTAATTCAACATTGCAATAAAGAATTTCTTTTATTTTCTCTGTGTAATTTGTTTTATATTCAAAACCAAAGATTTTTTCAAAATTGTCTATAGAAATTTTTTCTGCATTATTGTTAGATTCTTTTAACCATTCAGGAGTTCTACCTTTTTCACGCAATTCATCATACGCACTCATAACAATTCTTTTTTCTTCATCTGACATTTGTTCTGAATTTTTTTGATTGATGATTTTTTCTCCATCAAACATATTGTGCTTGTTCAAAACAGAAATCATTCTTTTTTCCTGATTGCGGTTTGAAAAGTCACGCACATTAAAAGGTGTAACTGTCGCAAATAAAACTAAAATTGCAAAAACAACATACGCTAAATTTATAAACTTGCCTTTCTTAACAAAAGTAAATGCAATAAACCAAATGCTAAATAAAATATAGAACAGGCTTGCAACTCTTAGCGCTGTAAATCCATAAGCGTTTATTCTAATTACAAAAGCCACTATCTGAATGCAAACAAGTGGAATTAAAAACAGCGCACCAAACTTATAAAAGAAGTCCAGCACTTTTGTCTTGTATGATAAAAATGAAAAATAGAAAATAATATAAATCACTGTTGCAAAAGAAACAAACCAGTTAATCAAACCTTTTGGCAGCTCTGTAAAAATAATGCACTTAAAAAGATAAACATAAAGTACTGCAAGAAGAGCTGTGTACAACGGAAGCAGCACATAGTACATCAATGTCTTAAAAAACTTTGGAACTGTATATTCAGGCTTATCAACTGTTGCAAATGAAACATAGCAGTCAACATAAATATAAACAAACAAAGTCCAAATTATTGAATAAACAGTTTCGCCATCTAAAAACTCATGAAGTAAAGAATTTATAGCGAACCAAATTATAGAAAACCCAATGGCAACACTTATAGCAATACAAAATGAAAAGAATGAAGAGCAGATAATTCGTGGAATAATAATATTTTTATCCTGAAAAAATGAAAGTAAAAAAACAGACAGAAAAATAAATACAATGAGTGTCCCTGCAATAAACAATATCATATGCATATTTTGATTAATAAATATGTACTTATAAATAAAAAAGCAAAGAGGGGCAACAATTATTATAGAAAGACTTTGACCTAAAACGAAAGGCATCCTCTTAGTCTTTTCTACTTCATGTGTATTTAATTTTATTTCATAAATCAGTTGTAAAAATAAAATAAAGAAAATACCCCATGCAAAAGTAAGTCCAAAAGAAGTAAATAGTTTACTAACAAATTCATTTTCACTAAGTTCATCGTTTATTAAAGTTACACAAAAGCAAGCAAAAGATAAAATGGAATAAATAAAAAACGCCGGAAAACGTTTAGCGGTAGGCTTAACTGAATTTACAATGCTATCAAATAATTTCATAAGGCACTCCTCTACTTTATTAGTCCAGATTTAATCTTACGAGAAAAAATATTTGTTTTCAATACGCAGTTCACAGCTTATAAAAAACTCACTTGCAGAAGTTTTGCAAATGAACATAATGAATTTGGATAAAAAAATGAATCAAAATATTTCAGAAGAAAAAGATTCTTCAACAAAACAGAACAATCAAAAATTACAAATAAATAAAATCTCACAAAATAAATGGCAAGTGTGGCAAGGACGCGAAGATGCAGACATGCTTCAAGAAAAACAAAACAAATGGCACTGCAAGCCAAACAGCAGCGATGACTTTGGGGACGAAGAATAAACTTTCTTTTATAAATTATAATTCAAATTTAGTCGCTAACTTTTTAAAGGCGGGAACAACTTCAAAATATTTATCAAGCAATTTTCCAAACAAGCCAATCAAAATTCCGTTAACACATGTAATGACTAAAGTTCCCCAACCTACTCCAACAAATTTTTTAAAAAATAAAAGAGACATTACAGAAGCAAGCACAAGAAAAAGCACATCACAAATAATTTTAAATTTTGTTCTGTTAAAATTAAAATGTTCGCTAACACCTTTAACAAAAAAATCATATACTTGCGGATAAAAGTAAGTTCTGTAAAACATTGCTATTGAAAGAGTTGTAAGCAATATTCCTAATATAAAAAATATAATTTTCATTATAAAAGGAATAGAATTTGGCGCTGTAACTGCAGGATTAAATACGGGAATAAAAAATCTAAACGCATCTAGAACAGCGCCGTAAATTACACATGTAAGAAACGAGCTAAGGTAAACTAATTTAAATTTTCTAATCAGCAAACAAAAGAATATAAAAACCACAGCTTGAATAATATATTCACTTTGACCAAATGTTAAAAAAGTAAACTTTCTACTAAAGACATACGCAGGTGCCACAACCATTGAAACACCAAAGTTTGTGCAGGTAATCATTGCAACTGCAAAAGCTAGAAGTAGAATTGCGAGAATATAATTAACTTCACTATAGATTTTAATTTTTTTCATTTAATTTTTTGTAACTTTTCCATTCAACAGCGGCCGACCAACAATTACAAACATTGTAACTGTAGTGCAAACCGCAAGAACATCGCTTATAGATTCAGCCCAGTACAAGCCCCACACACCAAGCCCAAACAGACGTGGAAGAATTAGCGCCAGTGGAAAAAGCAAAATCACCTTACGAAGCATTGCTAAGAAAAGCGAAACCGTAGACTGCCCTAACGCAAGAAAAGTTTGCTGGCAAGAAGACTGCGCGCCAAACAACATGCCACCGAACATAAATATTCTAAGAGGAAGTTTTCCAAGTTCAATTAAAGAAGCGTCGTTTGTAAAAAGAGAAAGCCACATTGCAGGGAACAAAACCATGGAGCCTGCCACTATAAAAGAAAGTGAAAGATTTATTGCGAACAAAAGTTTAAAAGCGCTTTTGCATCTAGAATATTTTTCAGCTCCAAAGTTGTAGCCAATTAATGGTGAAGCTCCTTGAGAGAATCCAGAAAGTGAAAGCCACACAACATTTGAAAGGCTAAGAAGAATTGACATAAGCGCAGAATATTCATCAGTGCCAAATTCTTTTATAACGCTAAAGAACGCAAATTGAATTAAGCTTTCTGTAACTTGCATTATAAAAGGCGACACTCCAATAGAACAAATCTGTCCAACAATTTTTCCATCAAGTTTTAAATTCTTTACTTTAATTTTTAGCTGAGTCCTTTTTCCAGTAAGAAATAAAATCACCCACACGGCAGAAACAGCCTGGCTTATAACAGTTGCAAGCGCCGCTCCCTTTACGCCCATCTTAAATGTGAACATAAAGATTGGATCAAGCACAATATTCAAAGCGCAACCTATGCAAGTTGTAATCATGCTCATTGCGGTAAAGCCCTGGCACATTATGTAATAGTTAAGCCCTGTAGAAATTAAAATAAACACAGTTCCAAAAAGATAAATGCCTAAGTAGCTTGAAGCGTAAGGAAGAATAGTTTCTGTTGCACCAAGAACACGCAGAACAGGATCTCTTATAAAATAAAACAAAACTGAAACAACAATTCCAACTGCAACTAAAAGAGTTGTGCTGTTGCCCAAAAGTTTTTCAGCAGTCTCTTTGTCTTTTTTACCAAGCGCAATTGAAGCCCTGTTGCCGCCAACTCCAAACAAAGCCGCAAAACCCGCAACTAAAATTATCACAGGGAATGTTACACCAAGCCCCGCAAGTGCAAGAGTGCCTTCACCCGGCAGCCTTCCCGCGAACATTCTATCAACTATATTATAAAGAAGCTGCACTAACTGGGCCGCAAGCATTGGAAGTGAAAGCTTAATTAAAAGAGGCCCGACTTTTCCTTCCCCAAGATTTTTTGTTGTGTTTGATTTTTCTTCTATTATATTTGATTTTTCCATGAGAGTGATATTAAAGCATTATGCTGATTTTGGAAATAGATGAAAAAATATTATATAGAGAAAATTAGCAATAGAATTTTATGTTCTCCACTTCAAAATAATCTTTCCATTTTGCACAGATATAGAAAAATTGATCGCTTATTACTTTTAGAATATCATTCAATTCATTCTGAGGAATTTTACTTTTATTATGGCTTACAATACAACCACCTGTTGATGTAAGCCAAATTTTTGTAGCGTTTTCAGATGGTCTATTTTGAGCACATTCCACCTTTTTGTGCAAATTCAAAAATTGTATGTGCATTGTGATGAAGGAACTCTTCAAAAAATGAAATATCTTTTTCAGAAAATCCTTCATTTGAAATCCAATGGTAAGAAGGAAGTTCACATCTCGCAGAAACAAAACCTCCGTCTACAGGACGTTCAAAATTTACTTCAACTGTAGGCTCACCATTTTTCTGCTTAATATCAGAATGAATAATAACAGTTTCATCCACCTTTTGCTTACTTCAACACATCTTCAATTGCAGAAAGCTCTTCGCTAGTAAAATCAAGTTTGTCTAAGATTGTAACATTGTCTTCAATCTGCTCTTTGTGGCTTGCTCCAATAAGAACTGTTGTAAGACGTTCGCCTCGCAAGTTCCAGCAAAGCGCCATTTCTGCAAGCGACTGACAGCGGCTCTTTGCAATTTCATTCAGCTTAGAAACTTTAGCAATTACTTCTGGAGTAATTTGGTCTTCATGCAAAAAGTGATTAAGCTTAGCACGGCTGCCTTCTGGAATCCCATGTAGATACTTGTTTGTAAGAACACCTTGCGCTAAAGGACAAAACGCAATGCTTCCCGCACCAACTTCATCAAGCGTGTCAAAAAGATTGTCGTCCTCTATGTGGCGGTCGAACATATTGTAGCGAACTTGGTCTATTAAAAGCGGAGTGCCGTTTCTTTTTAAAATCTCAGCGGCCTTTTTTACTTGCTCAGAATTATAATTTGAAACTCCAACATAAAGCGCCTTGCCCTGACGAACAATATCACTAAGCGCATTCATTGTTTCTTCAAGAGGCGTGTCTGGGTCTGGACGATGATGATAAAAAATATCAACGTAGTCAACATTCATTCTTTTTAAACTTTGATCCAAACTGGACATAAGATATTTTCTACTGCCCCAGTTACCGTAAGGCCCCGGCCACATGTCATAGCCAGCCTTTGTAGAAATCACCATCTCGTCTCTGTACTGACGCAAATCACTTTGCATTATTCTTCCAAAGTTTTCTTCCGCAGAACCAGCAGCAGGCCCGTAATTATTTGCCAAGTCAAAATGAGTTATTCCTAAATCAAAAGCAGTGAACAACATTTGCTTCATATTTTCATAAGAGTCAACTGAACCAAAATTGTGCCACAGTCCAAGCGCAACACGTGGAAGTAAAAGTCCGCTCTTACCACAACGCTTGTATTTCATTTTGTCATATCTTGAGTCTAACGCTTTGTACATAAAATGCTCCTGCTTTGTTAATGGGCTATATGATAATTAATTTCAACAATAGAATTTAATTTCGCCAAACATATCTTTCCACTTTGAAATAATTTCAAACGAACGCGCTTCTATTACTCGCAGCAAAAGATTCAACACATGTGAAGGAATTTTAGAATTATTATTTGCAACAATGCAACCCCGTTTTTGCGTAATCCAAACTTTAGTTGCATTTTCTGAAGGTGTTCCTTCTGCAATATGAACATGAACAAGTTCTCTTGGATTGTTTTCATTTGACCAGAAGTAAATTATGTATTTGCCAATCTTAAAGATTTGCGGCATTGTCAAATCCTCCAGTCCTTGCAAACTCAAAAATCATATGCGCTTCTGATTCAACTATATCTTTTAAATGATTCATTTCTTCTTCTGTAAAGCCAGAAATATCTACCCATGTATAATCAGGCAAATAACAAGTGGCTGTTGCGAAACCACCGTAAATTGGTTTTTCAATATAAACTTTTACTTGTTCTTTACCATCTTTTTGCAAAATCTCAGAATGGCTTATTATTGTCTTGTCTGGAAGTTCCATAAAATTATACAGCATTTGTTACGCCTCCTTTACTGTCTAAATATACCATATATTCATTTGAAAAGACAGGTGAAAATTTTTAGTAAATGTATGAAAAATATTGTCCCCTAACAAGTGAAGAATAATTTACCCACTAGCTTTTATATTTTTTTCTGATACAATTCAACTATCACTTGTCAAAGACAAAACTTGGAGGAACAAAAATTGATTTTCCCAAAAAGCAATTCTGAACGCCTTTTAGCAATTATTAACAAGATGACCATTAGACGGACAACTCCACACACTGCGGCTTAAATCTAAGCGGCGGTAATTTTTAATTTACATTTTTATCTTCTCACAACCGGCAGATTTTATTTCTGCTGAATCAACTTTTTAATTTTAGTAATTTTATTTTGGAGTTTAGTTTTGGTACGTCTAGAAAAAATAAACAGTTCCGACTTTTCACAAATTGTGGAATGGAACAAAAACACTACTCACTATTTTTTGCAGCAGTGGGCGGGCCGTGAATACAGCTTTCCACTTTCTGTTAATCAGATTGAAGAAAAATATTCTTACGATGATGTGAACCTAAAAGGCTCTTCTAATTTTTCATACAAAATCATAAATGAAAAAAATGCAATGATTGGCTGCATAGATTTGCTCAGGGTGAACTACGAACGAAAGCACGCGACAGTTGGAAAATTTTTAATAGGCGATGTCCGCAACAGAAACAAAGGCTACGGCAAACAGACAATGAACGAAGCTTTGAAAATTGCATTTGAAAAACTTGGGCTTCAAAAAGTGCGTCTTTGTGTTTACGACTTCAACCATCAGGCTATAAAATGCTACGAGTCTGTTGGATTTAAGAAGGACACTTTTGTAAAAAATGTTTGCGTAACTGAAGGCGGCAAAAGCGCTGGGTGCTACTTAATGCATGTGGATAGGTGAGAAATAAAATCAGTTTAATCAGATGGAATCTTATTATATGGGCATACTGCAAAGTTTTAGAAGTCTTGTGCTAATTAATTCAGAAAGAATCTTTACTTCTTCTAATCGTGGTTAAGAGCGAAGTCCAAAAGAAAGTTGATAATATAGCACACAGCAGGCGAATTGTCCGTAGTGGATTACATGGGATTATTTAGCAGTTCAGTGCTAATTATGGTAACAAAAAAAATATGCTTTTAATTATCCCTACAAATGATATTATTGAAAAATACAACTTTTTAATGTATCTTTATTTATGGAGGTTTATTCATGTGCAAAGAAAAAGAACTAGACTTCTCAATTTATTTAATTCATTCCCTTGCAGAAAAATGGGGCACAATACCTTCAAATGTTTATGAAACTCTAAATAAAACACAAATCATTGATAAATATATATTGCCTTGCTACGACACTCTCCACACTCAAGGAAAAAAAGCACTTGTTGAAGATATAACATCTTTTGTCCGTGAAAAGGGAATTGAAATATGATTGTGTACCAAGGCTCAAATCAAATAATTAAAAATCCTCAAGTTTCATATTCACAGAAATATCTAGATTTTGGACAAGGTTTTTATGTAACAACGTTTGAAGGTCAAGCAAAAAAATGGGCTTTAAGAAAGGCAAAACGTTACGGTGGAAAACCAGCGTTAAATATTTATGATTTTAATGAAGACTTTTCAACTCTGAATATGCTAAATTTTGCAAATGAAGATGAAAACTGGCTTGATTTTGTATGTGCCTGCCGTAATGGAGAAACTCTTAATTCAAAATATGATTTAATCATTGGAAATGTTGCTAATGATGATGTATTTAAAACAGTTGATATGTATTTTAAGGGAATCTGGGACAAAAAACGCACCATAGAAGAACTTAGATATTATAAAATGAACAACCAATATTGCTTTACAAATCAGAAAACGCTAGATGATTTTCTGACTTTCAAAACAGCTGTATCAGTTGAGGTTGAAATATGAATAAACCTACAGATGTAGATTCAATTTATAAACAAAATCTAGAAGAAGATATTATTAAGTATCTTGCCAAAGTAAAGAATATTGAGTTAAGAAAGTCCATGGATATTTATTACAAAAGCACTCTTTCAAAACAAATTGAACAGGGGCTTTATGGAATAGAAAATCTTGACTATAAAAATCTTGTGGAAAACTTAATTCAAACAGAATCATACTTGTTTAAATAATGTTTCAAACCAAGCGACATACACTCAACCTATAGGCGAATATGCAGATATTTAGCAGTTCAGTGCTAAATTCTTCTATATTTACTAATTATTAGCAGTCTAATGCTAACTTTTTAAAGTTTTACCATAAGTTAGCAGTTCAGTGCTAATTATTATTGATTTTAGGGAAAATTAGCAGTACAATGCTAATTATGATAACAAGAAAAGAAGAATTACAGCATCTTTACAGTTTTAAGGACTCTGAAATAATCAAAGTAATCACTGGTATAAGAAGATGTGGAAAATCTACATTTCTTAAAATGTATAAAGATTTGCTAATTGCAAACGGCATTCCTGCAAAAAATATCATCAGCATAAATTTTGAAAGCGGTGAATATTTCAAAATAGACTCCTACCAAAAGATGTATGACTTTATAAATGAAAAACTCCAAGCTAATGGAATGAATTATCTTTTGCTTGATGAAGTTCAAGTTGTTCCTGAATTTCAAAAGGCTGTAGACGCGCTTTTTATAAAAAAGAATTGCGACTTGTATATAACAGGCTCTAATGCGTACTTACTTTCTGGCGAACTTGCTACTCTTCTTTCTGGGCGATATGTTGAAATTCATTTGCTGCCACTTTCTTTTAAAGAGTATGTTTCTGTTTTTCCAGATGATAAAAATTATCCACGACTTTATAGAAACTACATTGAGTTTTCTTCTTTTCCTTACACAATTCAGCTTAAAAATAACAAGCAGCAGGTGAACGATTATCTTGGCGGAATTTATTCAACAGTTCTGCTTAAAGATATTGTAGCAAGAAAAAACATTTCTGACATAGCACAACTAGAAAGCATTATTCGTTTTATGTTTGATAATATTGGCAATATAGTTTCTGTAAAAAAAATTGCTGACACAATGACTTCTGACGGAAGAAAGATTTCCACTCACACAGTTGAATCTTATCTTGATGCTTTGTGCGCTAGTTTTATTTTGTACAAAGTTAGCCGCTACGATTTAAAAGGCAAGCAGTTTTTAAAAAGCGGCGAAAAATATTATCTTGCTGACATTGCACTTAGAAGCTACCTTTTGGGAAGCAAATTTATTGACAGGGGATTTATTTTAGAGAACATTGTCTTTTTGGAATTACTTCGCCGTGGTTATAAAATTAGCATTGGCAAGACTGAAGAATATGAAGTTGATTTTGTTGCTCAAAAGAACGGCCTTATTGAATACTTCCAAGTATGTGAATCTGTTCGCTCAGAGGACACTTTAAAAAGGGAGCTTCGTGCGCTTGAGTCTATAAAAGATCACAACACAAAAACGCTCCTTACTCTTGATGATGATTCTGTTACTGACTACAATGGAATAAAACAAGTGTACGCTTTGGACTGGCTGTTGGATAAATAAAGTGGGTAAGCTCCGGCCCTTAACCGGAGAATGTAACATGGCGGCTATAACAGGCCGCCTTTTTTTATAAATATTACTTAAGGGAGCCTCTAAAAACTGCAGCTTTTAGAGGCAACTTTGAAAATGCGATGTTCTAAGTCGCGCTATTATAGCGACTTAAAACTCGCAGGCATCTCTGAAAAATCATTGAAAATGAGTTTTTAGAGATGCCCTTAAATGATATTAAATTATTAACAAGAGAAATTGTTGAATTATAATTTTTACAAGAGATTGTAAATGAAAAAGATGGAAAGTCAACAGTTACATTTTCAAGTCCTTTAGAAGAAACAGGAATTGAAAGAGATGGCGAAACTTTTACTGTGGAAAACTATGTAAAAAAATATGGAGCTTATTTTGAAACAATCGATGACAATTTTGCATACACTTTGTCGAAGTATCAGACTTTTTCTAAAGATAATTCAGACCCTGCATATATAAAATATGATGAGACATATTCTTTTCCAAAGTTGATTTGTATGGATTATAATGTTGGCTCTTCCCAATTGATTACTTTTTTAGATATGAAGATTTCTGATTTTAAGGCAGAATAATTATCACAAAAATTACAACATTATAGGCAGCCTCTGAAAAATCACGAAAGTTAGTTTTTAGAAATGCTTGCGCTTCTTTCTCTGCTTTTTTTAACTTACGCTCATATTTTTTTTTGCATTTCATCATAATTTGGAGAATATTTAACAATAATTTTTTTAAGGTTAAAATCTTTTTCCCATACATCAGTGTTAAATATAACTTTTTTTATATTATATTTTTTTATCTCTGAGTCTGAAACATCTTTGGTTACATAGACAAGTCTTTTTTGATCGACTTCATCCTTAAGATATTTCCATTCATCTTCCTCAAAACAAATCATGTCATTTCCTTTGTCAAAGTTTTTCATGATTACATAAAAGTACATAATTTTAATCTACTATACAGAATGAATTTATAAGTTCTTGTCTGGTACAACTGATTAAGCATATTAATTATATCACTCTTATTTTGAAAAAGAAAATCTTTTTGATACATATTTTATTACACTGGTGTCCAATTAACTTGCAAGCTCCTTGAATAACCAGTTACCAAGCGCATCACTTTGAATTGGTGGAGAAGTCTTCTCAAAATCAAAGCAAAACCATTTTACAAGATTCCTATGCTTA
>JBAXYY010000087.1:0-11087 GCA_041670585.1 Treponema sp.
AAGACAGAAGTTTTCAAAGGATGTCGATTCTGAATATGAAATCCCTGTTCCATGTAAAAAATACATTCCACCTTTCGACCATCCTTGGCGTATTACAAACGAGAATTTTTTCAAAAAGAATTCCGCTTTTTATTAACATTCATTATGGACAAAACCGCTTACGAATGACACAAATCTCTATTCTCTCTATTATCTTCTTGTATTATAAAGAAAAAGCTGAATCACTCTTTATTTCTACTTAAATTTCTTCTTATTTTTTTCTATTATCAGCTTTCAGCTTTTCAACAACATTTTCCTGCGCAGTTTTAAACAGAAGCTGTATTGTCTTAAAAACAATGTCGCGTGTTTTTGCGTCAAGCTTTGTCATTGACTTTAGCATTGCCTTTATTGTGTTCCACCAGTTAGCAGTTAATTCACTGTTTGTCTTTGCGTTAGTGTCTTTTAGAACACCAAAAATTGTCTCTACAAAAAGCTCCTTGTGTTCTTTGTCTAGTTCATTGAACCAAGTGTTCACTGTTTCCCCAATAAATTTGCTTTGTTTGTTTGTGTCAGGGCACTCTACAAAATTATGAGCGCTTACATGCCAGCTGAACGGATCGTGCTGATGCAAGCCCTTTTCATCGCTTTCAACAGTGATGTAGTTGTCAGCATGAGAAAACAACATTCCAATTATAGAAAGCTCAGGCACATAATTCTGAATCTTATTTTCAACAGAAAGAAATTTCTCTGATTTAAAGAAGTCGCCGCTAAAGCCAGGCCCGTCATTGTTAAAAGCCGCAGCAACTCTGTTTTTAATTTTCTCAGAGGCGTTTGCAACTGAATAAACTGTAAGGTTACCGCCTTTAGAATGTCCGCCAACGTATATTTTTCCACGCAATGCTTTTGACGCATCCTCTAAATATTTTAGTGCATCAACTTGAGCCGGCACGGTGTCTTCCCAGCCTAAATTAAAGTCTTCCTTCCAGCCCACAATAGTGTCGTCTGTTCCACGGTACGCTATGAAGAAACTGCCATCATCTAAAACATAAGTAACAGCCGCAAACTGTTCTTCTTTAGACAAATCAATTTTATTTATGTAGCCGCACATCTTTAGCCCGCCAAATCTTTTTGTTGTAGAAGCAGCCTGCAAAAGATTGACCGTCAGTGGATTTATCATAGCGCCAACATCGCTTCTTGTTATAAAGTCAGGGGACTCTGCAAAACTTGCAGCAAGCTCGCTAAGAGTAATGCCCTTCTTTGTAAATTCTGAAGGCAGAAGATTATCAAAATTATTATATTCAATCTGACATAAAATAAGAGCGTCAACTTCATTTAGCGGGCTTGTGTTAAAATCAACATCGCCCCGCCATTCCACATAATCAATTAAATTAGCCATACAATTTCCTCCATGGAAATACAAAGTTATTCTTGCTTATTAAAATATAGCATAAAACCTTTGCTAGTGGTATTATTAAAAAAGATAATAATTTTAACAGGAGTTGTAAATGGAAATCCAATCACTTGCAAAAGAGCTTTCAGGAAATGTTTATCCAGGAAGAGGAATTGTAATAGGAAAATCTGATGATGGAAAATATGCAGTTGCCGCTTACTTCATAATGGGAAGAAGTGAAAACAGCCGCAACAGAATCTTTGTAAAAACAGAAGACGGCATTAAGACACAAGCGTTCGACCCTTCTAAAATGAAAGACCCAAGCCTTATAATTTACACGCCTGTACGCGTTTTAGGGAACAAGACAATTGTAACAAACGGCGACCAGACAGACACAATCTTTGACGCAATGGACAAGCAGCAGACTTTTGAGCAGTCACTCCGCACAAGAAAATTTGAGCCAGACGCACCAAACTTTACACCAAGAGTTTCTGGCGTTATGCACGTAGAAAACGGCAATTATAATTTTGCGCTTTCAATTTTAAAGAGCGACAACGGCCACGAAGAAAGCTGCAACCGCTTTACATTCGCTTATGAAAATCCACAGAAAGGCATTGGACGATTCATTCACACATACACAGGCGACGGCACACCTCTTCCAAGTTTTGAAGGCGAACCAACACCTGTAGACATAAAAGGCAACATTGATGAATTTACAAAAACTGTTTGGGACAACCTTAACACAGACAACAAAGTTTCTCTTTTTGTACGATACATTGAAATTGCGACTGGCAAATACGAGTCACGCATTGTGAACAAAAACAAATAGAAAATTTTATTTAAGTATTCCTGCCAAATTAAGAAATCCTTTTTTCTGCAAAATAAAATTTGCAATGAAGAAAGGATTTTTTCAATAAAAAATAAAAAATTTCTTGACAAAAAGAATTTATTGTAATATTATCAATATTGTAACGATTACAGTTTCTAAAACATACGTTCAATTCAATATATGTTTCAGATAAAAAAATTTAATTCTTGGAGGAATTGATTATGAAGAAATGGGTATGCAAAGTTTGCGGTTATGTTTATACAGGAGACAATCCACCAGATGAATGTCCACAGTGCCATGCAAAAAACGCATTTGTTGAGCAGAAGGAAACTTCTGGATTTGCAGATATGCACAAAGTTGGAATTGCAAAAGGCCTTGACGCAGAAGTTGTGCAGGGTTTAAAAGACAATTTCACAGGTGAATGCAGCGAAGTCGGCATGTACTTGGCAATGGCTCGCCAGGCAGACCGTGAAGGCTACCCTGAAGTTGCAGAAGCATACAAACGCTACGCTTACGAAGAGGCAGACCACGCTTCAAGATTCGCTGAGCTTTTAGGAGATGTTCTTACAGACTCAACAAAGAAAAACCTTGAAATGAGGGCAGCTGCAGAAGCAGGCGCTTGCGAAGGAAAACTTAAGCTTGCAAAAAGAGCAAAAGAGCTTGGCTATGACGCAGTTCATGACACAGTTCACGAAATGTGCAAAGACGAAGCCCGCCACGGCGCAGGGTTCAAAGGACTTCTTGCACGCTACTTTAAATAAGCCCCACTTAGCAGTACACAAATGAAGTCTTACCCCACTTAAGATTTCACGGGAGAAAGGGCTGCCTGCAATAAGTTGCAAACAGCTCTGTGTACTGTTTTTTTTGTAAAATCATGTTATAATACAAGCTATTAAAGTGACATTTAAAAATATTTTATTTTAGAAAATCATTAAATAATTACATCGAGGTATTAAATATGATTTCAGATACACAATATGCAGATACAATCAACTCAAAGGGAATAAGACCTTCTGTTCAAAGAATTGCAATTTACAAATATGTATGTGAACATAAAACACATCCAACTGTTGACACTATTTATTCAGCATTAAGCCCTGGATTTCCTACTCTTTCAAGGACAACAGTTTATAATACTCTTCATCTTTTTTCAGAGAATAATCTTGTACAGTCAATTAAAATAGAAGATGATGAAATTCGCTATGACGGGAACATGGCGCCGCACCTTCATTTTAAATGCAGCAAATGCGGTAAAGTTTATGATATATTTGACTCAAAATATCTTCCACAATTCAATATGAAATGTATTGAACTTATGCCAAAAGGTTTTTCTGTAGAACATATGCAAACTTGCATCTGGGGACTTTGCTCTGACTGCTCTGGAGACTGATTCAATGGCAGAACAAACGGCAAAATGCGAGTGTCAAAAAAAAAGAGTCCGCTCAGAAGAAGAAAAAAAAGCTCTTACAACAAGGCTTAATAGGATTGAAGGCCAGGTAAGGGGAATAAAAAAAATGATAGACAGCGACACTTACTGTGTTGACGTTCTAACACAAGTTTCTGCCGTGCAAGCCGCGCTCACAAGCCTTTCTAGAATTATAATTGACTCCCACATAAAAAACTGCGTTGTAAATGGCGTAAAGAATGGCGATGAAAAAGTTTTAGACGAGCTTATGGACACTTTAAAAAAATTCATGAAATAAAATTTGTAAAACCACAATAAATCAATATATTATAGAAAACAAAAGAGGCACAAATATGACAACACTTAAAGTAGACGGAATGCACTGCGAAAAATGCGTTTCTAGAATTAACAAGGCGCTTGATTCAAAAAAAATTGAGCATGAGACTTCTTTGGACAATCACACAGTAACAATTAAAGACGACACTAAAAGGTCAGAAGCAGTTTCTGCCCTTGACGACATTGGGTTTGAAGCAAAATAAGTTTTCATAAACTAAGTTTTCTAAATTTACATTTCAAACTTATTGTCTGCATCATCTTAAAAAAATCCACCCTGAACTTTTTCAAGGTGGACTTTTTATTTATAAGCTTTTTATTTCTTGCACTGGTTGATTGCGCTTACTACTGCGGAAATGCCGGCGCGTCCAATGTTAGTTGATTTTCCAACACCCCAGTACTGGCTGCCGTTTTCCTCTGTAATTTGAACATAAGCAAATGCGCTTGTGTTGCTTCCTGTTCCAACACTGTGCTCATGGAACGCAGTCACATTGAATTTTGGCGCTGGTGTTTTTCCAAGTGCGTTTACAAATGCGTCAAGAGGCCCGTTGCCTTTTTCTCCAATAGCAAACTGCTTGCCGTTCCAAGTTACAACTGATCTTACCATTGACTGGTCTTCCACAGATGAATCTTCTGAGCCTTCAAGGTGTGTTTCTGTCAAGTCAACAATTGAAAGAGGCTCTTTTGTCTTAAGCCATTGCTTTTCAAACAAATTGTAAATCTCGGCAGGCTGAAGCTCACGTTGCGCCTTGTCAGCAGCTTCCTTAATCAAGTCGCCCAAAGCTGGGTGCATTGCCTTTGGCAAGCTAATGCCGTAATCCTGCTCAAGAATAAACGCCGCTCCACCCTTTCCTGACTGGCTGTTGATTCTAATAATTCCTTCGTACTGGCGGCCAATGTCATGCGGATCAATAAGCAGGTACGGAACATCCCAAAGCGCGTTCTTGTCCATCTTGGCACGAGAAGCCATTCCCTTGCGAATTGCATCCTGATGGCTGCCGCTAAACGCTGTGAACACAAGCTCGCCAACATAAGGCATACGTGGTGGAATATCCATGCCGGTAAATTCCTTGTATTTTTCCGCAACAGAAAGTATGTCGTGGAAGTCAAGCTCCGGGTCTGTTCCTTCAGAGAACATATTCAACGCAACATTAACAATGTCAAGGTTGCCAGTGCGCTCTCCGTTTCCAAAGAGGCAGCCTTCTACACGGTCTGCTCCAGCCAAGAGGCCCATCTCGCAAGTTGCAACGCCTTCACCGCGGTCGTTATGGTTGTGTATTGAAATAATAACATTCTCGCGTTCAGAAATGTTATTGCAGAAGTATTCAATTCTGTCAGCAAAAACATTTGGCGTGTAGCATTCTACAGTTGTTGGAAGATTTAAAATAATCTTGTTGTCTTTTGTAGCGCCCCACTCTTTTTTAACAGCCTCGCAAACTTCAAGCGCATAGTCTATTTCTGTCATAGAAAAAGTTTCTGGTGAATATTCAAGCCTGATTCTTTTCTTGTCTTCTTCTGTCATGCAGCTCTTAACACATTTAACACCGTCAATTGCAAGCTGCTTGATCTGGTCTTTTGTCATGTTAAAAGTGTACTTTCTTTGTGCGGGTGAAGTTGAATTGTAAATATGGAATATTGCCTTAGGCGCGCCTTTTATACATTCAATTGTTTTTTTAACAAGCTTTTCACGTGCCTGGCAAAGAACCTGAATTGTAACATCATCAGGAATACGTTTTTCTTCAATCAAGCGGCGGATAAATTCATACTCAGTGTCGCTTGCTGCTGGGAACCCAACTTCAATTTCCTTAAAGCCTAGTTTTACAAGCAAGTCAAAAAAGGCGAGCTTTGTGTCTATGCCCATTGGATTAACAAGCGCCTGGTTGCCGTCGCGCAAGTCTACAGAGCACCAAATTGGCGCATGTGTGATTTTGTTGTTAGGCCACTTTCTGTTTTCCAGCTTTGTCTGTGGCTGTGGTTTGTACTTTCCGTTGCAATTCATTTTTTCTACCCCTGTTTTTTTAACACCTGTTTTATAGCGGCAGGCATTTTGTTTTAAAGCAAAAAAAAACCTGCTGCCGAAGCAACAGGTTGTTAGTTTAATAGTTAATTTACAACTATTCTATCACCTTCAGTTCCGGCATTTGCTTGAGAATAAAGATAGTAGTAGTAGTTGATTGTTTTTCATATTCAACATTATGTTTCTAATCTCAAAAAAAGTCAATACAGCAAAGTTGCATTGTTATTTTTTATCGCGCAATGTGCGGAACAACTTTTCTAGGTTTGTGTTGAAGTTGTCTGTTGACTCACGAAGTTCATTTAAGAAAGAAACATCTTTTAACGTTCCAAGAACAGCTGACTGCTCTTCCTTGTTTCTAAATGTTATTGAGCGGAAGAAATCAGTGTAGTCTTTGTCGCGTGAAGTTATAGAAGACTCAAGCATGTTGAATGAAACCGCAGCAACGTCCTGCGTGATGTCATAAAAAATATGAGGTGTAAATTCTTTAAGAGGCTGTGAATATAAAAGCTCAAGTATGTATAAAGAATACGCCGCCTTGTAGTCAACATAATGCTCTTGGCATTCGTCGTAGAAGCTGTGAACCTGCTGCCAGTTTACAATTTTGCCAGACTTTATTTTTTCAAACATCTCATCAATTTTTTCTTTTGGAATTATCTGCCCGCCAACGTTAAGCCATTCTTTGTACAACGGAATGTTTTCAATTTCAATTAAATCATCATAAGAAAGGCTTTCTTTTTGCTTTTCATCACACCATGAAATCAAGGAGTCAACTGCAAAGTATTTTAATATTCTTCTATATTCCTTATAAGCTTGAGCCGGCTTGTAAATTAAAGCGCCATACTTTTTTTGGCTCTGATCATCTGTCAATAAAAATTGAGAGTCTTTATTTTGATGAAGATAATCTTTTGCAATCTGATACATTTCACAACCAGTTGCATTTTTAGCACGTTCCCTAAATGTATTGAATAATTCAGGGCTTGCTTCCTGCACAGTCATTTGCTTTGCCTTGTCTTTTGGAAGCTTCAAATATCGTCCTGTAAGCTCAATAATTCTATCTATGGCAACTGTAATTTCCTGCATTGTGTCTGGCGCAAAAGGATTTGTCTCTATGTGCTGAACTTTTACAACACGCTTGTCACGCTTTAAAAATTTTGAACGGTTTCTTGCAATGGCAAACATGTTGTACAAGAACCAGTATGCTGGAATTATGTGAACTGTATTGTCCTCTGGATTTGCCGCCACCAAAGAGAACGGGTAGATTATGTTAAGCTCATTCTGGTAGCTGCCCTTGCTTACTAAAACAAAAGAAGCAAACCTTGAGTTGTGCTTGAAGTCGCTGCAAAGTCCCGGCCAGAATCCACGGCCTGCAATCATTTCTCCGTCAGGTGAACGCGAGTTGTGGTTAGAGCCAATTGTAGCGCCTGCCGCAATGTTGCTCTGCCCCATGATTGTAGTTGCAATAAGGAATGATGAATTGTGATGCTGCTCGTGGAACGGGAAGATTAAATTGTTGAGCATCTCGCAGCATGAAACTGTAGAGTTGTCGCCCAAGATTGAGTTTAAAAGACGTGCGCCGTATTTTAGCTGGCAGTTTCTTCCAATAACAAAACGAACTGCAACAGCCTGGTAAAAAGCGCGGCTGCCGTAGCCCATAATGCCGTTCACCATTTCAACGCCTTCTCCAATCTGGCTAGACTCTTCTTCTGAAGAAAGAACTGTAATATTTTTTAATTTAAATGCGCCCTTTATATAAGCAAAGCTTCCTATTTTTGCATCTTTTAAAAGAGTGCAGTTTTTAATTACAGCGTCATTTTCTACAATTCCATAAGTGCTGTTTTTTTTGTCGTTGCCGTATTCTGTTAATTCTATAAACTTCTGCATTAACTCTTTGTCATCACGGAATCTTGACCACAAAAAAGCGTCCGCAGGAATCATGCTTTCAAAAGGAAGAACAGCCCTGTTGTCATTTTCATTTCCAACACCAATCCAAACTCTATTTGACTCAGGCTCGTCTTCCTTTAAAATGCCGTTGCCAAATTTGCTATGGCAGGTGCAGCTCATTTCCTGAATATTAAAAAGCATAACACTGTCGCCAATTCTGTAGTTAGAAAGATAGCTTACATTTCTTACTACGCAGTCGTCGCCTATAAAAACATTGTCTAAAAGAGAACGGTAAATGCCTGTCTTTAATTCCAAATCATGAAATTTTAAAGTGGCAGACCTTATTTTTCCAAGAATTACCCAGCCGTTGAATTCACTTCTTAAAATTTGCTCTGGACAAAATTCACCTTCTTTGTCGCTTACATAAACATTCTGCCAGTCGCAGTCAGACGATGAATTCCTGTTTTGAATAAGCATATAAATTTCTTTTGGAGTTAAATGCCTTTTTCCAACAAGAAGCGGCTCTGGTGGCTTTATTGTAATTTTTTTTGAAGAAAGAAGTGTAACAGTTGACATATTTTTTCCCTATTAGAATACGATTATATTCTGTTTTCTGTTAGTCGGCAATATGATTTAAAGAATGCTTTAATTGAGCCTCTAAAACTTCAGCTTTTAGAGATGCCCCTAATTTAAAAGAAACTTACCTTTTACTTCTTTAAATACTGTGTTTTTAGTATAATATTACAACTATGAAAAAAATAAAGTCTTTAATTCTCATCAACATTCTATTTTTATTTTCAGCAGAATTTTCTTTTGCGGAGAAAGCTTTTCAAACTGATTTTAATTCTGGAAAATTAAATTATTTTACTTTGGAAAACGGATTTTCTATTTTTCACAAAGAGGACACAACTACAGCCCTTGTAAGAGTGGAGCTTACTTTTAAAGCAGGCTTTTCTTCACAGACACCTTCAACAGCAGGCTTCTTCCCGCTCTATGTAAATTTATTTTTATCATCTGGCAATTCTTCCAACACAATAAGCGCGTCTTGCGCGTCCGACTGCTCAACGTTTACTTCAACAGTTTCATATAATTCTGTAGAAGAAGTGCTTTCTACACTTTCAAAATGCGCATCTTCCCCTTCATTTACAGACAATAGTTTAAAGTCTGAATATGATAAAATGAAAAATGATGTTCTTTCTTACGCGTCAAGCACAACAGGATTTCTAAACAGCGCAATAGACTCGCGTGTTTTTTACAAAGCGCCTTGGAAATGCGACAGCGGTGTCTACCCTTCACTTTTTACAAAATATTCACTTGCGGAAGTAAGGACAATTCTTTCTTCAATACAAAAAAATTATTACACGCCGGACAACTGCGCAATTTTTATAAGCGGCAACATTACAAAAGAAGAAGCACTTTCTTTGTGCAAAAAATATTTCTCTTCCTGGACAGAAACTTATTCGCCTTACTCAAAGAACTATGCTGATGTAAAAGATGATTCAACAAACACACAAAGGACTTCAACTTCTAAAAAATATGTTTTAACTGATGATTCATTTTCTAAAGACTTAACACAGGTTGTAGTTCAGTTCACTTCACTTTCTTCAAGCCAAGCAGATATTGTAGCCTCAAGTTTTACAAGCTCCTCTTCTCCTTACAAAAAGAATGTTCTTGAAGAGCCTGTTCTTGCCGTAAGAAGCAAAAATTATCTAACTGCAGCAAGCGCTCAAAAAAACGGCTCATCACGTTTAATACTGCAGGCGCTTTTAGAAAGCCCTTACTCATTTTCACAAGACAAAGAGAATATTCTAAAAGATATAAAAGCTCTTCCTGATGTTCCATCTCAAGTGGATTTGTTTGTTGAAGTTTCAAAAAAATCAGCGTCGCTTTCTAGAAATGAATTTATTTCTTCACAGAATATAATCTATTCAAAATACAAGAATGAAGCGGGCAACACTTCAGAAAGCATGTCTCTTCTTGCGGACTACTGGGCTTTGGACAAGTCTTTTTCAAACAACAAAACAAATGAAGACTTCTACACAAGGTTTTTGGACTTCACACATTCTATTCAAAATGAAAGTGAGAAAAATATTTCAAAAGCAGTGCTATCAGAAGAGCCTTATATTTTTGTCCTTGTAAACAGCGAAGTGTACAGCGCACAAAAAGAAAGCTTTGAAAAATCACACTACACACAGATTACAAAACAAAACGCCTCTTGGTACAATGACGAGCTTGTTCGTAAAAACGCTTTTACAAATGAGGCAAATGAAAAATCAGAGCCAGTAGATTCAGAAGAAGCGCCTTTATTAAAATCAGAAAATTTCTACAACAGCAACGCGCCTCTTTTTTCAAAGATGTCAATTTCAAATAACATTCCAGTTGTTGTAAAGCAAAACGCACACTCCCAGACAGCAATAATATCAATAGGAATAAGCGGCGGAGAAAGCGCCTCTCCTATAAAAGAACGCTACTTGCGCACTGTTTTAATAAACGCTTTTGCAAGAAACATTCAGACAGAAATAAACGCTTTAAGGCAGAGCAACAATCTTTTTGGAGAAACAAATCTAAGGGCTTGGACAAATGAAACTATGTCATATATTACAATTGAATGTTTTAAAGAGGACATAGAGGAACTCTTAAAGGCTTCTTCCAACGCAATTTTGTTCGGTGAAATACCACCTGTCGTGGCAGACAATTTAGTTTACGACCAGAAGAACCAGTGGAGTATAAAAAGCTCCGGCTTGGATTTTCAAATGACAAGCGTTTCTTTAAACACACTGTTTGGTGCAACTTCATTTGGAAACATCTTTGACGCAAGCTCTTCAATTCTTGCAAACACAACTTACAACTCTATAGAGCTGACTTACACAGAGCTTCTAAACGCTTCTATTTACAATATTGTAATCTGCGGAGACGTTGAGCCAGAAAAAATATTTTCTTATGTTGAAAATTCATTTGGCATTTTAAAGGAGCAGACAAAAAGAAATTCTTTAGAAAAACCACAGCCTGTTTTTACAAACACAACCCGCAAAGTTCAGCTTAGGCACACTTACACAACAGACATTGACTCTAAAGACGCAGGAGAAAGGCCGGAGACGCTTGTTCCAACAAAAGAATTCTACGACCCAGTTCAGTTCTGGCTTCAAAGCCCTAAAGAAAATGGCAAGCGCGCAATATTCAACGCACTTCTTTACAGCCTGCAAAACTTAATTCAAAAAAACATAGACCCGTCAATTACATGCGGCGTACAAAC
>JBAXYY010000088.1:0-10970 GCA_041670585.1 Treponema sp.
GCACTTGCCAACAGTGCAAGCGCATGGAGGCGCGCTCTAATAATTGCACGAATTACCGCCGCCTTGTTCTGCCTGCCTTTGGATAATTCGTGCCACGAGTAGAAAATACAGGATGTATTTTCTACTCGTAATTGACAAAAAGTATGTAAATCATCATAATTAGGCTCCCTGTGGAACTGCCGCAGGTAGGGCTGGTGAATTTTTTAAATGGCAACAATTACAGTTGATGACAACGAAAATCTTGACAAAGCAATTAAACGCTTCAAGAGAATGGTTGAAAAAGAAGGCATTATTCGCGAATACAAAAAACGTGAATTCTACGAAAAGCCTTCTACAATTCTTAATCGTAAGAACAAGACTTTGGAACGCAAACTTTCAAAGAAGACACATAGGCCACACGATTCAAAAACAGCCTATTAATTTTTGATTAAGATTTAAGGTGGCTCAAAAAGCTGCCTTTATGTCCCCAGAACACTCTGGGGATTTTTTTTGCCCCTAATTTTCTTTTTATCAACAATCCATTATAATAATTCTATTATGCGCTGCTTAAAAAAAACATTTTCATATTTTACTTTTGCCATTTTCATTTTATTTTTATCACTGACAGTTTCTTGCGTAAGCCGCCCTTCCTCAACAGAAGACAACGAAGTAAATTATCCAAGCGAACTTTATATTCCACAAAGTTTTGAATGGCAAAAAGTTGTAGATGGAATATCAATATACAATTTTGAAAACAAAACAATGACTGTGCTTTACCATGCAGTAAAAATTGAATTGGCATCACCTAATTTAGAGCTTGTCTGTTTTCCAAACGAATCAACTTTGGAAAAAGAAAAAATAAATTTTAAAAATAACAACGACACTAATTTATTAAAAATTAACCAACCATTTATTTTTAAAAGCATATCAACAGAAGAATTTGCAAATAAAAACAACTGCGCTGTCGCAATGAACTCATCGCCTTTTAACGGCAAAACGTCATCTCCATTTAGCGCAATCTTTTCAAAAAAGCGTCAGATTATTGGCATTCACTTTTTGGACGGAATAGAATTCTCTGCACCAAATGAAAAATACTCAGCTTTAGGTTTTGTAAAATCAACAGATGAAAATGACGGCACAATTTACAACGCAAAAATAATCGACACACAGACAGACTCTTCTGTAAAAGGTTTTGACTTTGTGTTAGGCGGATTCTTCACAGTTTTAAGCAGCGGTGTTAAAAGTAATTTCAAAGCAACATCATTTGACTCAAGGAGCGGAGCAGGCGTTTCTTATGACGGAAAGACATTGTACTTGCTAGTTGTCGAAGGAGAAAACAAGTCAACAAGCAAAGGCCTTTCTTTCCAGCAGTGCGCAGATATTTTTATAGCAATGGGCTGCAGTGACGCAATTGAATTTGACGGAGGAAGCTCATCTGACTTGTGCATCAACGGGAAATCAGTTCTAACATATAAGCAGAAAACAGTTCAGGCAAGCAGCTTTGGCTTTAGGCACAAAGTAAAATGATATGAAAAATTGTATCTTTTATTAAGATAAATCGTTTTATATTTATAATAAATGGAATCTCTAAAAGCTGAAGTCTTTAGAGGCTCACTAAAAAAGCAAAAATACTTTGGTATGTATTTAAAATCGGCAAAATGGTACACTCCAAATAAATTTGAATAAAAGGAAATATTATTTATGACAAACAAATTATTTAACAGATTTACAACTGTAGTTTTAATTTTAACATCAGCGGCCCTTATTTTATCATGCGCATCTTCAAAAGTTGAAGTTGCAGACGACATTACAGCAAGAGAGCTTGTACAAAAAGCGCAGGAATCTTATGACGCAGGCAACACAAAACTTGCTGAACAATATTATACAATTCTTTTGCAGCGTTTTGGAACAGACACTTCTGTTTATGTAGAAGGCCGCTACGAACTTGCGCATCTTTATGCAAAAGCAAAAAACTACAAAGACGCCGTTCCTATGCTTCAGGAAATAATTTCTATTTATGAAAACTCAAAACCTGGAGAACTTCCGGGCGCTTACCATAAGCTCGCTGAAAATGAATTAAAAAGAATACCTGCTGATAAAGTAAAAGAATTCACAAAGACTGTAGCTCAAGAAACTACTGCTGAAGAGACTTCAACAGAATCAACTGCAACAACAGTTCCTTCAACAGAAACCTCTTCTATAACAACAGATTCAACAGTTCCTTTTACAAAGCCAGAAGTTAACACAACTGAAAACATCAAAGAAGGGCCATCTGCACAGAACTAAGAAGAATAAACCATTATCTACCACGAGATAAGCTTTTGTCGTCTGGCACAATTATACAGTCAAGTGTGATTTTATTTTCGTTTGCCAAAGACATAACTTCATCTTGTGTAATTTTCTTAGAGCCACGCGGTGCTGGGTGAGGCTCCGCGTCTCCAATAAGAATTACTTTTTTTTGCGCATCGTCACGCCACTTGAAAAAATTTATAGAGCCGTAAAGAGCTTCGTAAACTGCCTCTGGAACGTCCCCGCCTTCATTTCCATGAATGACAACCGAATTTAGGTTTCTTTTAAAAATAGAAATTTCATTTGTAAACGCAAAGAATTTTACAGGTAGACCTCTGCAAGAATAATTGTCGTTGTAGTCTCGGTAAATCAAAAGTCCAAGTCTTAAATCACCAAAATCTTTTAGCTGCTCAATTAGTTTTGGAACCCACTCCTTTCTAAGAGTTTCAATATCATCCTTCATGCTGCCTGTTGTATCAATTGCAAAAACAACATCAACTTTATCTTTTGGATTTATTGCGTCTAGAGTTTCAATCAAATCTTCGGGTAGAGTCTCTGGGCCTTTTGAATAGCGAAGAAGCCCCTGTCCTTTTTTAGCAATCTCATTAAATTTATCAGTGGCCTCTGGATTGTAGTCATCTGTTAAGGTTAGAACAATTGGCTCTTTTAAAGGCGCCGGCTCTTGTTCAACTTTAGGCTTTATCTCTTCAACTTTTTTTTCAACAACTGGAGCTTCTGCTTTTTTTTGAACCTCAGCAAAGTCAAACATAAACGGGTTGTCTGCAAACTTTCCTGTATAGTCGCCGTATTTTTTAGAGAACGTCCTTATGTTAATGAACATGCCCTTTCCAATTTCAACAGTGCCATGCCTAGCCCAAGAATATCCGTACTCAACAACAGGCGGAATATAAATGTGAAAGCATTTTCCAAGCGCTGGATGATCTACAACAGTAGAAGAAATAAGGCTGTACTTTCCATATTTTGAATCAAGGACTTTCCCGTCCAAGTAGCGAATTTCATCACCGTTGATTGTGTTGTACTCAAGCGCCCTGTAAGCGTAATTGTCCTGCTTGCCGTTTGGGTCTTTTGTAGTTTCAACAAGCATAACGCTTTCTATTCCAGATTTTTTTCTTATGTAAATGTTAACGCCCTTAGTTTTGATTGTGTTCTTACCAGAGGCCTCGTCATTTGCTTCTGTAGTGCCCGGCGCATTTTTTGCTTCAACAATAATATCGCTTTGAAGAATTAGCATGTCTTTTGGAAAATTATTTTCTGTTTGAGAAAAAGCATAAGTCAAATTAAACAGAGTGAAAGATAGTATAAAAAATCGAAAAAATTGTTTTTTCATATTTAGATTATCGGAATATTCCACCGCAGTTTGAATGGTTGAATTTAAAATATTGTATGATATAATGGAAGCAATCTTTATTGAATATGGTCATATCCGTAGATAAAGTGATTGTCGTCATTCCGACCGAAGTGGAGGAATCTGTTTTATAAAAAGTACCTATTTTTTTATAAGAGATTGCCACGTTACTTCATTCCTCGAAATAACACTTTTACAAATAATTTCATAAAGAGAAGTTTGGGTGGGGTAAGGTTTTGAAAAACAAGACAGAAAAAGATGAATTCACTCCTGTAGACATTGAGCAGTTCTTTGACAAAGAGGAAATTGCAAAAGATGAAATCACTACAGGCATTATTGTCCTTACGCCTCATCAAGAGCTGCTTGTTAACAGGTTAATGGAGGCACTTAAGAAAAATGCTCCAGACAGAATTGAGCACTTGCAGAACAGAATGCACGATGTTGAAAATTTAGCAAACGCAATTGCGCAGTTCCCTTCACTTCTAGAAAGAACAACAATGACATCTTCTGTAAGAACACCGCAGGAACTTATTGACAGCATAATTTCGTACCAGGAAGAAGGCGACACTACCCTTCACATGCCGTCAAAGGCAATTCTGGGCAAAGGATTTCTTGTTGCAAAAATTCACACTTTCTTTTCAATGTCAAAGCTTGCAAAAAACTACGCGCACATGAGCGACAAGGAAGTTCAAGAGTATTCTGATGAGACAGTTTCTATGATGTTCACACTTATGGCGGAAGATGTCTATTTGAATTTAATAAAAGACAAAAGCCTTTCTATTGACTTCAGACAGCAGCTTGCGCTTTCGTTAATCATTTTGTGGGAACACAGAAGCGACCAGACTATTGCAGACATTGCGCCAGTTCTTCAAAAAGTTTGGTCGGCACGCAGAAAACTTGCTCCTGCGTTTGGCACAATGATGGGCACAAGCGAACTTCTTTTGGTAAGCATTCAAATGGACGAGCAGTGGACTTCCTTTATTAAAAAAAGGCTTGGCGACCAGGAAGTGACTCAAGCTATGGAGGAATTTCTTTTTGGTCTTTCTTATGAACAGATTCAAAAGCTAAGAAAAATTCTTCGTGAAAAAGGCATAACTGCAATTGGCCGTGATGAAGTAAGTTCATATCTTGGTGAAAGAGTAAAGACAGACATAAGCTTAGACTACAGGGACTTCTATTTGCTTTACACAGTTAGACGCGACAACGCACGCGCACGTCAAAGGCTCAATCTTCCAGGACCTAAGAAAACTTTGGAAGACCACTTTATTCGTTTTGTAATGGAACAGAATAGAGACAAACAGAACAACGATACATTTGCAAAATAAGGAATTTAAAATGGCAGAAATTAATTCAGATAAACACACACCTTATCATTTTGGTGAAAAATTAAGAGCTATGAGAGAAAAAAAAGGCCTAACACTTAAGACTGTCGCAAAAGAGGCTGGTGTCAGCGAAAGCCTAATTTCTCAAATAGAAAGAAACAAAGTCTCGCCCGCAATAGACACATTGCTTTCTTTGGCAGATGTTCTTGATGTGAATCTTTCATATCTTTTTGAAGAGTACAACCGCCGCCGTCCTGTTCAAGTAATACACTCAAATGAAAGAAGAACAATGAACGAAGACGATGTTGTTTTTGAAGAGCTGGCCCAGCCTGATGAAAAAGAAAAAGAACACACTTTGGAAAGCTACTTCATTACAATACCTGCAGGCAGCAGAACACATAGGGGAAGTTACGGACATCTAGGAAGAGAACTTGGTGTTATAATAGAAGGACAAGCAAAACTTCATTATGAAAATAATGAATATGAATTGAATCAAGGAGACAGTGTCAGCTACAGCGCAAGCGCGCCACATACTTTGGAAAACACAGGAACTACAGTTTTAAAAGCATTGTGGATTGTAACACCAGCGCAAAGATTTATTTAAGGCTAGCCTTAATTAACTAAAAAAACAATTTACTTGATAAAACAAGTATCAGACAGTATTATTTTATGTAGAGAATATCAGACTGTCCAATAAGCAAATGTTTTTATTTGGGAGCTGACAAATGGAAGAAGAAATTAACCTTGATGATTTTTTAGAAGACGACTCTTCTAAAGCAAATTCATCTGCAAATACAAAGGACGTAAATGTAACAAGTGAATTCACTTCATCAGACTCTATTTCGGCAGAAGATTTTCTTGGAGAAAAAAAAACAGCGCCGGAATTAAAGAATGATGTTCTTCTTTATAATACTCTTACATTTGTAATGCCAATTCCTATAATTCTTTTTTTAACTTGGTTCTCTGGACTTTTCACATTGTCAGAAATAGGAAAATTCTTTACTTCACCTTTTGTTTGGCTTATTGGAATTATAATCAACTTATATCCAATAATCACATTCTATATAATTAAAAATTTTTTTAGAAAATATGATGGAAGTGAAAAATTCATTAAGAAAAGCAATATAATTTCAAAGTATTATTTTGCAGTTTCCTTAGCGCTCCCTATTTTTTTTAGTTTTGTTCTGCCATCTTTAGTAATCCCAATTCTTAAAAAGAATAACATTGCTGTTGATTTTGCACCTATTGTTTTGTGCTCAGTAAGCGGCACACTTCTTCCTGGAATGTTGTACTACATTTTATTCATGGAGCATTATGAAAGGTACATTTCATTTATTCCTCTGACTAAACAGGACACAATGTTCACTTCTGTTCAAAGAAGTGTTCTTATTTCATTTCTTAGCGCAATTTCAGTTGGCTCAAGCGTGCTAATTCCTTTTCTTGTTAACAGAAACAGCAGTCTTGCAATGTCAACAATTTTTCTTACAAAGGCTGTTCCTATTGGAGTATTAAGCTTATTTTTCTGTGTGTTTGACGGCTGGAAACAGTCAACAATTACTGAAAAAAGATTGGACAGAATTTCAAAGTTCGCTAATAATCTTGCAAACAGGGACTACACTCAAAAAGAAGTTCGTGTAACAAGCAGGGACGAGTACGGCTTACTTATAAACGACTTGAACAAATTCTACACAATAACAAAGCATCTTCTTGAAGAATTCCGCGACACTGTTGTAATAAGCAACGGCACCGCTGACGAGCTTGCAGGCAACATGGAATCAACAAACGGATTTGTAAAGCAAATTGAAGGAAACATATCATCAGTTCACACACAAATGGACTACCAAATTGCCGGGGTTTCAAAAGCCGGTGTTGCTTTAAATAAAATAATGTCTAACATTCAGAATTTAAACAACAGCATAGAGTCACAGTCAGCGGCAGTTGTTCAAAGTTCAGCGGCTGTAAACGAGATGGTTTCTAATATAAAAAATGTAAACTCCATTCTTGACCACAACACAACTTCTGTAAACGCACTTGGAGAAGCAAGCGGCATTGGGCAGGAAAAAGTAGAGGAAGCAGTTACTACAACTCAGTCAATTCTTGCGGACTCTGACAGTTTAATTGAAGCTTCAACAGTTATTCAAACAATTGCAGAACAAACAAACCTTCTTGCAATGAACGCGGCAATAGAAGCGGCACATGCGGGTGTTGCAGGAAAGGGTTTTGCTGTAGTCGCAGATGAAATTCGAAAGTTAGCGGAACAAAGCAACACTCAAGGAAAATCCATAACAGACAGTTTGCAGAAATTCTCTGAAGCAATAAAGCAAGTTGCGTCTTCTACAAAAGATGTAGAAAATCAATTCACAATAATTTACAACTTGGCGCAGGAAGTTAAAAAGCAGGAGCAGACTATTGCAAACGCCATGCAGGAACAGACAGGCGGCAGCGGTGAAGTTCTTATTGCAATGAACAACATAAACGACACAACTCTTGAAGTTAAGAGCGGCAGCGATGAAATGCTAGAAAGCGGCAAGCAAATTGTTCAGGAAATGCACTCTCTTGACGAAGCTACAACTAAAATGCAAAAAGCTATGAAGGACATGGTTGATGGAACAACTGAAATTACAAACGCAATTTCTTCAGTAGACGACTGCTCCAACCGTAACCGCGCTGGCATTGCAAACTTGGGCGTAGAAATAGGCTTCTTTAAACTGTAGTTCAGAAAACTAAACTGCATAAAAAATATAGAAAAAATCACTAAATTTTACAGTCTCTTTGTAAAAAATCTCTCATTGACAACTCATTATTTTAATGTAGAATTTTCATCAGTTTTTATCATTTTTTAAAAACGAAATTGTTTCTAAATTAAGTTGATGATGAATTTTTTTAAGGAGCATTATATGGCAAAAAGCAGACTTATTGGCGACTATCCTGTAATTGGAATTAGACCTGTAATTGACGGAAGAAGAGGGCCTTTAAAGGTACGTGAAAGCTTGGAAGACCAGACAATGGGCATGGCAAAACAAGCGAAAAAACTTTTTGAAGAAAACCTTCGCTATTCTAACGGCGAGCCTGTAAAAGTAATTATTGCAGACACAACAATCGGCCGTGTTGCAGAAACAGCCGCCTGCGCAGATAAATTTACTAAAGCTGGAGTTGATATTACACTCACTGTAACTCCATGCTGGTGCTACGGAAGCGAAACCATGGACATGGACCCTCTTACTATAAAAGGCGTTTGGGGATTCAATGGAACAGAGCGTCCAGGGGCAGTCTACTTAGCCGCAGTTCTTGCCGCACACGCACAAAAAGGATTGCCTGCATTTGGCATTTACGGACACGACGTTCAAGACATGGATGCAAAAGACATTCCAGACGATGTACAAGAAAAACTGTTGCGCTTTGGAAGAGCAGCGGTTGCAGCCGCCACAATGAGAGGCAAATCTTACCTGCAGATTGGCGCTATAACAATGGGAATCGCAGGCTCTATAATTAACAGCGACTTCTTTGAAGACTACCTTGGCATGAGGGTTGAATCTGTTGATGAAGTAGAAATCATCCGCCGCATGAACGAAGGCATTTACGATGAAAAAGAATATCAAAAGGCGCTTGCTTGGACAAAGAAAAATTGCAAGGAAGGCTTTGACAAAAACCCAGCGGAACTTCAGAACACACGAGAAGTAAAAGACCAGCAGTGGGAATTTGTTGTAAAGATGATGTGCATTATAAAAGACTTGTTCAACGGAAATCAGAACTTGCCAAAAGGACGCGAAGAGGAAATGGTAGGCCACAACGCAATTGTCGGAGGATTCCAAGGACAGCGCCAGTGGACAGACTACTACCCTAACTGCGACTTTGCGGAAGCATTGCTCAACACAACATTCGACTGGAACGGCGCAAGGGAGCCTTATGTTCTAGGAACAGAAAACGACACTTTGAACGCAACAGGAATGTTGTTCTCTAAGTTATTAACAGGACGCGCTACAATTTTTGCCGATGTAAGAACTTACTGGAGCGGCGAATCTGTAAAGAAAGCGACCGGCTATGAAATTACAGGAAAAGCTAAAGAGGCAGACGGATTCATTCACCTTATAAACAGCGGCGCTGCTTGCCTTGACGCATGTGGCGAAGTAAAAGACTCAAACGGCAACAACGTAATGAAGCCTTTCTGGGAAATGACAGAAAAAGACACCAAGGCTTGCCTTGACGCAACAACATGGTGCCCTGCCGACTTAGGCTACTTCCGTGGCGGCGGATATTCTTCTAGATATTTAACAAGAGCAGAAATGCCTGCGACAATGATTCGCTTGAACATAGTAAAAGGGCTTGGACCTGTTCTTCAAATAGCAGAAGGCTGGACAATCAATCTTCCAGATGAAGTAAGCGACAAACTTTGGAAGCGCACAGACTACACTTGGCCTTGCACATGGTTTGCTCCAAGAGTAACAAACAACGCCGCCTTTAAAACAGCATACGACATGATGAACAACTGGGGCGCCAACCACGGAGCAATTGGCTACGGTCACTTTGGCGCAGACCTAATCACACTTGCTTCAATTCTAAGAATACCAGTTTGCATGCACAACGTACCAGAAGACAAAATCTTCAGACCTGCTGCCTGGAACGCATTTGGCATGGACAAAGAAGGCCAGGACTACAGAGCTTGCAAAAACTACGGCCCGCTCTTTGGAAAAACCAAATGAAAAACGAAAACCTACACCCAGCAGACCAGCTTGTTCTAATGATGAACCGCGTATACAAAAACGGCCTGACCAGCACAAGCGGCGGCAACTTAAGCATATGCGACGAAAACGGCGACATCTGGATTACACCAAGCGGCATTGACAAAGGCACACTCACAAGAAACGACATAATGTGCGTAAAGCCAGACGGCACCAAAATAGGCATTCACACACCAAGCATGGAACTTCCATTCCACTCCTCTGTTTACAAAATCAGAAGCGACATAAAGTGCGTGTTCCATGCCCACCCGCCGGCACTTTTAACATTCAGCATTGCCCGCATTATTCCAGACATAAACCTTCTTCCACAAGTAGAAAAACTCTGCGGCAATATTTCAATTGAGCCATACGCAATTCCAGGAAGCATTCAGCTTGGAAAAAACATAAGCGCTGAATTCAAAAAAGGCTACGATGTTGTTGTAATGGAAAACCACGGAGTCTGCATTGGCGCTCCAGACATTTTCACCGCCTACAGAATATTTGAAACCCTTGAATATTTCTGCCGCATAGAGTTGAACGCAATGAACTTAGGAAAGCTCACACCACCAACAGCAGAAGAAAAAAAACTCTTTGTAAAAGAAGCAAAACTATTTGAATCCTCCTGCAAAAAGCCATCATTTGTTTTAAAAGAAAGAAAGCAGACTTCAGAAGAAAAAGCTGCACGACGCGACATAATCACATTCGTAAAACGCTGCTACGAGCAAAAATTATTTTCCGCAACTCAAGGAACATTCAGCGCACGACTTTCAACAGGTGGATTTGTAATCACGCCCTATGGAAAAGACAGGGCTTATCTTGAAGAACGCGATTTGGTTTTTGTAAACAGCAAAGGCAAAGCAGAAGAAGGCAAAACTCCAGACACAAAAGCCGCCCTCTTTGCAAAAATCTACGCCACTCATGACAATGTTCAGTCAATAACTGCAGCCCTTCCGCCGTACACAATGGGCTTTGCAGTAAGCGACGCAGTGTTCGACCCGCGCACAATTCCAGAAAGCTACATCAACTTGCTAGACACAAAAACAATCTCGCTCAAAGAACTGTACACTGACACCGACAAAGTTGCCGCCACTTTTACAAAACGCACTCCCGCCGTTCTAATAAAAAACGACAGCATTGTTACAGTTGGCAAAAACATGACCAACGCCTACGACAGGCTTGAAGTTGCAGAATTCACAGCCAACTCAATTCTAGCCACAAAGACGCTCGGCAAACTAGTGAACATGTCTTCTGCAGAAATTGACGAAATAGACAAAGCGTTTGGAGTTTGATAAGACA
>JBAXYY010000089.1:0-10782 GCA_041670585.1 Treponema sp.
TGTTTTGATTAAATTTTTATCATTCTAAAAACATTGTTTATTTTCTTACGCATAAAACAGGTGTACCTTTTATTTATCAAATCAAATGATGGTTTGAAATTTTTTTTGAAATAAGAGGCATACTATGTATTATTCAAGTGGAAATTATGAAGCTTTTGCACGTCCAGAAAAACCTGAGGGCGTTGATCACAAATCAGCTTACATTGTTGGAACTGGACTTGCGGCTTTGTCTGCGGCATGTTTCTTGGTACGCGACGGTCAGATGAAAGGCAGTCACATTCATATTTTGGAAAAGGAGCCAATTGCGGGCGGCGCTTGTGATGGCTTTGAATATGAGAATTTGGGCTACGTAATGAGAGGCGGTCGTGAAATGGACAATCACTTTGAGTGTATGTGGGACTTGTTCCGTTCAATTCCGTCTATTGAAACAAAAGATGTTAGTGTTCTTGATGAATATTACTGGCTGAATAAAAAAGACCCTAACTATTCGCTTATGCGTGCAACAGTTAACCGTGGCGAAGATGCTCACACAGATAAAAAGTTTGGGCTTTCTGACAAGGCGACTATGGAAATTCTAAAGTTGTTCTTTACTCCAGACGAGCAGCTTTACAACAAACGCATAGATGAATATTTTGATGATGAAGTTTTTAGCTCCAACTTCTGGCTTTATTGGCGCACAATGTTCGCATTTGAAACATGGCATTCAGCTTTGGAAATGAAGCTTTACATAAAAAGATTTATTCACCACGTAGGCGGACTTCCAGATTTTACAGCGCTTCGTTTTACAAAATACAATCAGTATGAGTCAATGATTCTTCCAATGGTAAAATACCTTGAGTCATTTGGAGTAAAGTTCCACTTTAATACAAAAGTAAACAATGTTAAATTTAACATCACTCCACAGAAAAAAGTTGCAACTAAAATTGAAATCACAGCTGAAGGAAAAGACAGCACAATTGATTTAACAGAAAATGATTTGGTGTTTATAACAAACGGCGGCTGCGTGGAAAATTCAACTTACGGCAGCCAGAACAAGCCTGCTGTTTTTAACAAAGAAATAAAAGCTGGTGGCGGTTGGGACATGTGGAAGAAAATTGCAGAACAAGATTCATCGTTTGGACATCCAGAAAAATTCTGCAGCAATCCAGAACAGAGCAATTGGATGAGCGCAACAGTAACAACTTTGGACAACAAGATTCCGCCATACATTCAGAAGATTTGCAAACGCGACCCATTGAGCGGCAAAGTTGTAACAGGTGGAATTGTAACTGCAAAAGATTCATCATGGCTTTTAAGCTGGACAATCAACAGACAGCCTCAGTTTAGAAATCAGCCAAAGAATGAAGTTGTAGGTTGGATCTACGGATTGTTCACAGACGTGCCAGGCGACTATGTTAAAAAAGCAATGCGTGACTGCACAGGAAAAGAAATCTGCATGGAATGGCTTTACCACATGGGCGTTCCAGAAGACCAAATACCAGAGCTTGCAGAAAAAAGCGCCAACACAGTTCCTTGCATGATGCCCTACATAACAGCATTCTTTATGCCGCGCGAAAAAGGCGACAGGCCAAATGTTGTTCCAGAAAAATCAGTGAACTTTGCATTCTTAGGCCAGTTTGCAGAAACAAAACGCGACACTATTTTTACAACAGAGTATTCAATCCGCACAGGCATGGAAGCAGTTTACACTTTGCTGAACGTAGACCGCGGTGTTCCAGAAGTTTGGGGCAGCACATACGATGTCCGTGATTTGCTAAACTCAACAGTGCAGCTTCGTGACGGCAAAAAAATTACAGACATGAAGCTCGGCTTTAAAGAAAAACTTGTAATGGACAAAGCGCTCAAGGCAATTAAAGGCACAGATGTTGAAATGCTTTTAAAAGAGCATAAAGTCATTTAGCAAAAGATTTGTTGCGGGGCGGCTCTTAACGGGGCTGCCTCTTTGGTTTGGAAGTGATATAATTAAAAATATTGGCGTTCCGGCAGTAAACTGCCGTCGGGCTTTTCAGGGTTACATTCCTTCGGAACGGCTACGCCGCCCTTACAATCCCTAACGCAAGAGAATATCTACAACAAATTAAATAATTTTGATAGAATGTAGAAAACATGATAAAACCTTTTATAAAATGGGCAGGTGGTAAAACACAATTGCTTGAAGAAATAAGAAATCAATATCCTCAAAAATTAGGAAAAACAATTACAAAATACGCAGAGCCGTTTGTTGGTGGTGGTGCGGTTCTCTGTGACATTCTTAACAATTATAATCTTAAAGAAATATATATAAATGATATAAACGCAGAATTAATTAACACATATCAAACAATAAAAGAAAATGTTAACTTTTTAATTGAAGAGCTTACTGAATACAAAACAGAATATCTAAAGTTGTTAGAAGAAGAACGTGAAAATTATTATTATTCAAAGCGTGACAGGTTCAATGAATTAAAAAACAAACATGTAGAAAATATTGAAAGTGCTGCTTTGTTTATTTTTCTGAACAAAACATGCTTCAATGGATTGTATCGCGTAAATAAAAAGGGCCTTTTTAATGTACCTTTTAACCATGCAAAAAATCCTGCAATTCTTGATGAAGAAAATTTAAAAGAATTTTCTATAAAGCTTCAAAATGTTACAATACATTGTGGCGACTACAAAGAGTCTGAATTATTCATAGATAAAAAAACATTTGCATATTTTGATCCGCCTTATAGACCTTTAACACAGACTGCAACATTTACTTCATATTCTCAAGATGGATTTAGCGATAAAAACCAAGTTGAGCTTGGACAATTTGTTAATAAGATTACAAAGAAAGGCGCAAAGGTTGTTCTAAGCAACTCTGATCCAAAAAATACAGATTCAGAAGATAATTTCTTTGACAATCTATATTCAAAGTTTTCAATTTTAAGAATCAATGCTTCAAGAATGATAAACAGCAACTCAACAAAACGTGGAGCAGTAAAGGAACTTCTTATTTCAAATTATTAAGGGGAGAAAAATGTCTAAAAGAAATTTCAAGGAATGGCTTTCAAAATTTCATTACAGTATTGCAGACTATGATTACTATATTGATTTCAAAAAAGTTTATAAAAATGTTGATTCAATAAAAGTAGAATTGAATATTCTAAATTCATTAATAGGCTCAAAAAATATTGAAAATGAGTTTGAAGGATTGATAAAAAAATATCCAGAGACTTTGAAATGTATACCTATTCTACTTGCAGTTAGAGAAAGTGAAATCTATGCAGGTGCAAACGGCAAAGTAAAACTTTATGATTTCAACAACCAAACATGCTCTATGGATGATTACAAAATTTTCATGAGAAAAACAGGTCTTTTTGATTTATTGCAGAATCACATAATAAATAATCTTGTTGATTATGTAACAGGCGTAGAAACTGGCTTGGATTCCAACGGCCGCAAGAATCGTGGTGGACATCAGATGGAGGACCTTGTTGAAAGTTTTATCAAAGAAACAGGAGTGGAATATTATAAAGAAATGTATATCCACGAGATAACAGAGAAGTGGGGCACTGATCTTTCTGCAATTTCAAATCAGGGTAAGATGGAAAAGCGTTTTGACTTTGTTGTTAAAACAAGTAACTGCATCTATGTTATTGAAACAAATTTCTATGGCAGTGGTGGATCAAAACTAAATGAAACTTCCCGTAGTTATAAAACAATAGCAACAGAAGCAAAAACAATTTCTGGTATAAAGTTCGTATGGTTTACAGACGGTCATGGTTGGGCATCGGCATCTAATAATTTGGAAGAAACGTTTGATATTATGGACGATATTTATAGCATTGATGATATGCAGAATGGAATAATGAAGGAAATATTTAAATGATAAAAAAAGGTTCTGGTGGGGGAAATACAAAAACAGGTTTAATATTTGAAGGCAAAGTTGATCTTGCTACTTTTCTATCAAAACAAAAAAATTATTCTGTTGAAAACATAGATGTGAAATATAAAGGAAAAGTTATAGCTCAGATTTATAAAAAAAATGATTTTTATAAATATTTTCTTGAACCAAACGGTATTGATTGGAGAAGTCATATATCAAAAAAATTACTTCCAGATGATAGTATTTATGTAATAGTAAATAATACTTTGTTTATTATTGAATGTAAATTTCAACATGTTGCTGGCTCTGTTGATGAAAAGCTTCAGACTTGTGATTTCAAGAAAAAACAGTATCAGAAATTGGTTGCACCATTGAATATTGAAGTTGAATATGTATATCTTTTAAGTTCTTGGTTTAAAAATTCTGCATATAAAGATGTTCTTGATTATATTCAGAGTGTAAGATGTCAATATTATTTTGAATATATACCTTTACAAAAATTAAGACTTCCAGTTCCTAGAGGTAAGTAAAATTTCTATAACAACTTGGTACAGATCAAAGAATTTAGATTTCACTTTAGCAAAAGGTGATTGTATAGAACTTCTTCCAAATGTGAATTTTCAATTCGATATAATATTTGCAGATCCTCCATATTTTCTTTCCAACGGAGGATTTTCTGTACAAAGTGGTAAACAGGTTTCTGTGAACAAAGGCGCATGGGATAAATCGCAAGGCTTTGAAAAAGATAATGAATTTAATTACAAATGGATTTCTTTGTGCCGTGAAAAACTAAAACCTGAAGGTACAATCTGGATAAGCGGAACATACCATAATATTTTTTCAGTAGCGCAAATGCTGAATGAATTAGACTTTAGAATTCTAAATGTAATCACATGGGCTAAAACAAATCCTCCACCAAATCTTTCATGCAGGTTTTTTACACATTCAACTGAATTTATTATTTGGGCAAGAAGAGAAAAAAAAGTTCCGCATTATTTTAATTATGATTTGATGAAGCAAATAAATGGCGGCACTCAAATGCGAGATGTTTGGACATTGCCAGCTATTGCAAAATGGGAAAAATCTTGTGGCAAACATCCAACTCAAAAGCCACTTCCATTGCTTGCTCGGATAATTCTTTCTTCGACAAAAGAAAACGCTTGGATTATGGATCCTTTTTCTGGATCAAGCACAACAGGAATTGCAGCAAGTCTTCTTAACAGGCGTTATCTTGGAATAGAAAAAGAAGATGAGTTCTTGAAAATTGCAAAGAAGCGTCGTATAGAAATTGATGATGTTGCTACACGATGTGAATATAAGAATAAAATTTATAAATATTCCGATGCTTCGATGCAAAACATTCTAGAGTTTAATTCTCCAGAGCCTTATTTTGGGATAGATTTGCCTGTTAAATAAATCTTAGATTATTCTTTACTAGTAGATGTATTTTTCTTGCACACAAAGTCACAGAACATGCACGTGTCTTTAGTCTTGCCATGAAATTTTACACCTGACTTTTGCATTTCTTTTCTAACTGCAACAAGCCCTTTTGTAAAACAATTTTGCACCATCACATTGGTTTCTGCATTGTTCATCAAAGTGTCGCAAGAGTCTTTTATTGTTCCTATGAACAACTCTTTGTTTTCATTAGCAAAGCCGCAGCATGGAGCAATGTTGCCGTTTGAATGTACAAAGAAAATATTTCCTGTTGAAGCGCAGTAGTCTTCTTTGAACCAAGTAAAATCTTTGTGCCAGTTGTCTGAAGTGAATGACTGTTTTATTTTGTACACCGGTAGAAATATTTGCCCGAACTCTTTTTGAAGTGAGCATTGAATTTCATTTATGTTTTTTAGAATTTGATTTTCTGCTTTAGAGGATTTTCTTTCTACTGCAACAGAAATCTCTACTGTGGAATAATCGTTCCATATTTTATAAACGTTTTGTATGAATGTTAAAATGCGTTCTTTTGTTTGAGCGTGGAAGATGTCGTAGCTTAGACCAATCTTTCCGTCAAAGCCTGAGTTATAGACGGCTGTAAGTTTTTCTTTTAGCTCTTCTTCTGATTTCCACCAGTCGCCGTTTGTCATAATTCTGTCAAACATCAAGTCTTTTTCTTTTGCGTATTTTGTTACTTCACAAATGAAGTCTAAGTATAAAAATGGTTCTCCTCCAGTGAAGCCTATTTTTTCTAGAGTGCAGTTTTCTCTTTTGTAATTTAAGCAGGAGTCTATTAGTGATTTTGCGTCATCAATGCTTAGCTTTTGTGTTTGCCTTGAAACAAAACAGTGCGGGCAGTGAAGGTTGCATTGTGTTGTTGCTGAAAAAATTATTTCATTGCAAGTGTACATATTTTAAGTTTAGCATTTTGTGGGGAAAGTGTCTGTAAAATTATTTTCTAGAATAATTTAGAAACTTTCTTGAAATTCCAAGCGCGCCATGTTTTATAAGATTCGACATCTTTGCCTGAATAAATAAGGCCGCCATTCTTTTTATCAATATGCGGAATAAATGTTGTGCATTTTTCAAGAGAATTGAAGTATTCGCTTACTAAAGAATCTGAAGATTTTATTTCATAAGGAATTAATTTTTCTCCTTGCTGATTTATTAAATCAATTTCTAATCCTGATTCTGTGCGTAAAAAATGCAATGAGTTTATTTTATTTGAGTTGTATTGTTTTTTTAGAGCTTCTAGAATCACAAGATTTTCAAAAAGGCTTCCACGCAGAGAATCCTTCTGCAAACGTTCCACAGTAGTTATTCCTAAAAGGCTGCATGGAATGCCTGTGTCTGTGAAATAAATTTTAGGAGATTTAGAAAGCCGCTTGCCTATATTTCCAAACCAAGGAGTAAGCTTAAAAATAATATGTGATGACTCAAGAACTGAAATCCATTCTGAAAGTGTTGTGCTTGAAACTCCCACATCTCCAGAAAGTGAAGCAAGGTTTAGCAGTTGACCTGTGCGGCCTGCCAATAGTGTAAGAAATAATTCAAACTTCTGAAGATTTTTAATATTTAAAATAGAGCGTACATCGCGCTCAAGGTATGTCTGAATGTAGTCACGGTAATAACTTTCTGCATTAAGTTTTTTTTCGTAAAGCCTAGGCATTCCACCTTGTAAAATATATTCATCACGCGTAAAACTTTTTTTTGCGGAAGTTAATTCATCAATAGAAAATGGTAAAAGTGTAAATATAGAAGTTCTACCTGCAAGAGATTGTGATATTGCCTGTGATAAAGCAAGCTGCTGGCTGCCTGTGATTATAAATTGAGCATCTTTATTTAGTTCATCACTAAGCACTTGAACTTGACTTAACAGTTCTGGACAATTTTGAATTTCATCAAGAATAACTGGCGGCTCATAAGTTTTAAAAAAACCTCTAGGGTCTTCTGAAGCAAAACGCCTAATGTCAAGTTGCTCTAAATTTATATATTTATATTTTGGAAAAAGTTTTTTGCAAAGAGTTGTCTTTCCAGATTGACGTGGACCGACTATTGTAATTACAGGGTATTTTGTTCCTTCTGATAATATTACTTTTTCAATTTTTCTTGTTATCATGACTTAATCATATATCTGCTTTGTGGAAAATTCAAGTACAACTTGAGATTTCCACAAGTGAGTTTTTGGCAGATGATTACTTTTCTTCGTACCAGTCAGGCTCTATTGTCTTTAAGTTGTCAAAGTTTTCTTCAGAGTTGAACTTAACATCGTAGGCGCACATAGGTGATTCGTGTTTGATTGGAATAGAAGTCTTTTCAATAGAAAAAGATTCTTTGTTGTGTTTAAGCAAATTAGAAAGCGCATCTTCTGTAAGGTATGTGTGGTCTGCGGGCGCTGCGGAAAATCTACAGGCGTAAACTACAGGCTTTCCAATTACAGTGTACTCCATTCCAAGCCCAGCTTTGTAAACATTGCCTACATCAATTCCAATGCCAAGACCTGTTTGTATTCCGTCGAGTGAGAAATACTTTTTGTATGAATCAAAAACTGTGTTAAAAATTATCTGGCAGTCATGTGAGCAAAGCAGTGAATATAAAATTGCGTCTGTGCCTGAATAGAAATTTGGGAATAAAGCTAGAAGACCGTCTCCTGTAAATTTGTCGTAAATGCCAAATCTGTTTTTTACTGACTCAGTTAGCTCTGTTGTAAGTGCGTTTATAAAATCAGCATAAATATTTGGCGACTGGCATTTTAACATAAGGTCTGTTGAACGGCGAATATCAACTGAAAGAATTACGGCTTTGAATTCGTCTGTTGAAATAAAGCGCTGTGCAAAAGATTCATCGTTAAGCATTTTGTAGGCGGCATCATCATGCACCCTTGAAAGATAATTCATAAGCTTGATTTGATTTTTTTCATCATATTTTTCTTTTAAAATATTTTCAAAGGGCAGCTCTAAAAATGAAGGGCGCTTTTTGTCTAGCTTCCATGAAGTGTACAATTTATTTAAGTGCGAATAAATTTCTGGCAGCACTGTTGGAATATTTCTTTTTTCATCAAAGTCAATTTGCTTTTTCATTAAGTTCAATCTGAATTCCGCGGACTTCTGCGCAAGTTTTTCTGGAAGAGATTCTTCTTGATTATTTTTTTCCATATTAAGTTTTAATTATCTCCTTTAAATACCGCTTTTAGTGCAATAGGTGTAACGATTGCTGAAACTACAATGAGCAAAATTATAGGTGCAAGGTATTTAGAATTAAGTACACCAGAATCAATTGCTTTTTGTGCGACAATAAGCGCCACTTCTCCACGTGTCATCATGCCAAGACCTATTCTGACAGAATCTTTTGTTGTAAATCCGCTAAGTTTAGAGACAATTCCACAGCCTATGAATTTACTTACAAGTGCTACAAGAATAAGCGCGAGCGTGAACCATAACATTGAAAGACTGAATGAAGAAAGATTTGTTTTAAGTCCAATAGATGCAAAGAAAATTGGTCCAAAGAACATATAGCTTGTTGAATCAACTTTTTTACCAATATAATCTTTTGCTTGTAAATTGCAAAGCATTACTCCTGCACAATATGCGCCTGTAATATCCGCAATTCCAAAAAACTTTTCTGCTGCCCATGCAAATGCAAAACATAATGCAAGACCGTAGACTGCAATGCGTTGTGTGTTGTAGTGATTTATAAATATTTTTTTAAAAAATTTGTTGATAAAAATTCCAAGAAGAATTGCAAGTGCAAAAAATAAAATTGTTTTTCCAAGCGTAATTAAAATTGCGACAGTGGCATTCGTGCTTGCGCCTGTTGTTTTACCAGCTGACATATTAGAGACAATTGTTAAAACAATTATTCCAAGAACATCATCTATAATTGCGGCAGAAATAATTGTTGTTCCAACAGGACCTTGAAGTTTTCCTAATTCTCTAAGGGCTTGCACAGTAATGCTTACAGAAGTTGCGGTAAGAACTGCGCCTAAAAATATTGCTGCATTGAATTCTGCTGTACCTGGTTTTGCAAAGCCATTGAAGGCCATGTAAAGAAGCGCTCCGTTAAAAAGAGGAACAATTACTCCTCCTGTTGCAATGAGAAAAGATTTAAGTCCTGCTTTTTTTAAATCGCTTAAATTTGTTTCAAGACCGGCATAGAACATCAATAAGATTACGCCAATTTCCGCGGCCTTATTAAGAAAGTTGTTGCTTGCAATAAGATTTAACATGCTTGGACCTAATAAAAGTCCCGCAAGCAGTTCTCCAACAACAGATGGAATGTTAATTTTTTCAGCAAGAAGCCCAAGTGTTTTTGCAACGACAATCAGTAGCGCAAGTTGACCTATAAGCGTTACTGTTGAAACTACAGGTAATGTTTCCATACAAACCTCCGCTAAGAAAATTAAAATGTTATTTTGCATATATGTCAATTGATATTGAATATTATAAAGAATTAGAAAATGTAAAAAAAAATATTTTTCCTCTTGTAATATCTACAATGTCATGTTATTATGCATAGAAACAAAAGAAATTGAGGTAATAAATGCCACAAAGAATAATTATGGGAAATGAAGCGATTGCGCTTGGTGCTTTGCAAGCTGGAGTTAATTTAGTTGCGGGCTATCCTGGAACACCGTCTTCTGAAATTATTGAGTACGTTTCAAAATATAGAAAAGAAACTGGCGCTTATGTTGAATGGTCTGTTAATGAGAAGGCGGCTGTTGAAGTTGCGGCTGGCGCTTCTTATTCTGGAGCGCGTACTCTTGTTACAATGAAGCAAGTTGGTTTGAACGTAGCGTCTGATCCTGTCATGTGCCTTTCGTATGTTGGCGTGAAGGGTGGCATGGTTATTGTTTCTGCTGATGATCCAGGCCCTATCTCTTCGCAGACTGAGCAGGACACAAGGCACTTTGCTCACTTTTCAAAGATTCCTATTTTTGATCCGTCTTCTCCAGAAGAAGCTTACGAGATGATTCAAATGGCATTTGATTATTCTGAAAAATATAATACGCCTGTAATTTTGCGGCCTACAACTAGAGTTGACCACGGCTATGTCAGCATGGATATTCCTCAATTGCCAAAAGCTCGTGCAGTTGAAGGCTTTGTTAAAGATGCTAAGCGATGGGTGATTTTTCCACGCACATCTTTTATGAATCACAAACGTGTGTTCGACAGAAATGAGCATATTCTTCCAGAAGATTTTTCTAATAACAAATTTAATTTTGTTGAAGGAAAGGAAGTTGTAGTTGATGGAAAAAAGCTTGGTATTATCACTTCAGGAATTTCTTACACTTATGTAAAAGAGGCGCTTTCAATTTTAAAAGTTGATGATGCGCTAATTATGAAAGTCGGCACACCGTATCCGTTTCCAGAAAAAGCTGCATGTGAATTTCTTTCTAAAGTAGATTGCGTTCTTGCTGTTGAAGAGCTTGATCCAATTCTTGAACGCGAGCTGATTTATCTTTGTGGAAAAAATAAATTTTCAAATGTGATAAAAGGAAA
>JBAXYY010000090.1:0-10456 GCA_041670585.1 Treponema sp.
AAAGATTTACAAGATTTTTTCTTTTATCAGATACATAAGAATTTATAGCTTTATTAAAAGTTTCATTATCTAGTTTTGTACGATATTTAAAGCAGTCGTAAATCGTACGTTCTCTATCATACACAGAAAAATTAGTATAATTAGAGTCTTCAATAGTTAGATTGTCAACACTAAAAGTGATTTTTCAGAAATACCCTTATTTTTTAGAGCCAATGCAGCAGTGATTGCAACCAGTAATCAGCACGTGTTTCTTGCCGTCAGTCTTGTTAAATAGGCGCGCAACAAGGTAGTCTTCTGCAGAAAGTGTCTTATGGCAAACAGGGCAAACTCTTTGAATGCCAGCTTCCCTTACTGGGTAGCAATGAGGGCAGCCGTTTATTGTGCAAAGCTGGTCAGAGACATTCATAGGCCTGTATATTTTGCTTACTAAATCCTCGCCAGGCAAAAGCGGACTGTTACAAGCAGGGCAATTCACCAAAAGCCCTTTCATAGCGGCGGTTTTTCTTGTTTCTTCCGCCTTACGCAAATTTTTTTTCTTTTTATAAAGAAGATTCCATTTTGTAAACCAATTGTATAAAAACAAAAGCGCAACTACACACGCAAATAATATTACATAGAAAACTGTATTTGACATGGAGCAATTGTAAATTGTTAATTGTAAATTATCAATTGGTGTTTTTGATTTACAATTATTTAAGATTTGACTTAAACCTTCAATACATATATATTTAAAATAACTTTCAATATTAAAGGAGCTTTTAATTTTATGAAGAAAACAATCGCTATTGTTGCAGTTCTTGCAGCGGCTCTTTCTTTGGCAAGTGCTAAATCACTTGGACTTACACTTGGAGTACATGGAACATTTGGTTGGGGATTAGGAAAGTCTTGGTCAAGCAACATTCAGGACTCTATTGATACAGAAACTAATAATGGAGCAACAGCAGAAGATCCATTTACAAGCAACATGCTTTATGGTGGTGGAGCTTATGTAAATATTCCATTAGTTTCAGCTTTAGGACTTCAGCCAGAAGTGAATTTTATGGTAAATAACGCTGGATACACATCAACAGATTCTGGTTCATCTACAATTCTTGGAATAACAACAGCTTATACTTCAAAAGTAGATTCATCTGTTAAGTATTCTTCTGTAGATATTCCTGTATTTCTTTCTGTAAAATTCAAAAAATTCAACTTCTTAGTCGGACCTTACATTTCAATTCCTGTTTCACAACTTGACATGACAACAGATTCATACGCTACAACAACTATAGGAAGTTCTACAACAGAAACAGATCCTGATCCTTCTACAGCATCATACGACATTGCCTCAAGCCCGCTCTTTGGTATGGCATTTGGCTTTGACTACATCAACCGCATTGGATTAGCAAGACTTGTTACTGGTGTACGCTACATGTTGGACTTTACACCTGTTACAATTAAAATTGATGATGACACACAAGAAGTATTTACTCGCCGTGCTTTAACAGCAAATCTTGGAGTTGCAATTCCTCTTTAATTTTAAGCCTCAAGCTTACTTTACAAACCGTATTTCTTAATTGAGATACGGTTTTTTTATGCACTAAAAATGTTGATACTTTCAGATATTTAATCTATTATTATCACATGAAAGTTTTAGTAATCGGTAACGGCGGAAGAGAGCACACAATTGCATGGAAGCTCGCACAAAGCCCTTCAGTTGAAAAAGTTGTATGCGTTCCTGGAAACGGCGGAACTGCATTTGAATCAAAATGTACAAACATAAATCCTTCAGAATGTTCTTACGCAAAAGGCCTTGGCGCGAACGAAGCTTATGCAAAAATTGCTAAAGAAGAAAATTGCACTCTTGCTGTAGTGGGGCCGGAAAACCCATTGTCAGAAGGGGCCGCTGACGCTCTTTGGAACGTCGGCATTCCAACAGTAGGACCTAAAGAAAAAGCCGCTCAGCTTGAAGCAAGCAAAGACTTGTCTAAAATTTTTATGCACAAGTACGGAGTTGCATGTGCGGAAAGCAAAACTTTTACAGATGAAAAATCAGCAGTTGAATATATTGAAAAAAAAGGCGCGCCTATTGTAGTCAAAGCGGACGGTCTTGCAGCAGGCAAAGGTGTAACTGTAGCAAAGACAGTTACAGACGCAAAACTCGCTGTTAAAGAAATGATGGAAGATGATAAATTTGGAGCAGCGGGCAGCAAAGTTGTAATTGAAGAATATCTTCGTGGCGATGAGATTTCTGTTCTTTCTGCAGTAAGTGTCACTCCAGAATATGCTAAAGAAAACAAAGCTTGCATTATTCCATTTTTAAGCGCAAGGGACCACAAACGTTTAAGCGACGGTGCAAAAGGCCCTAACACTGGCGGAATGGGTGCAATTTCTCCAGTTGATGATTTTACTCCTGCATTACAAGAGCAGTTCAAAAAAAATATTCTAGAGCCAACATTAAAAGGCTTAGTTGCAGAAGGCTATGACTACAGAGGATTCATTTTCTTTGGACTTATGCTTACAAAAGACGGACCAAAATGCCTTGAATACAATGTTCGCTTGGGCGACCCAGAAACACAGGCAGTTCTTCCTTTAATGGATTTTGACTTTGCCGATATGTGTAAATCTATAATTGACGGTTCTCTAAGCAGCTTTAAATTCACTTGGAAGAAAGGATATTCAGTTGCACCAGTTGCAGTAAGCGGCGGTTATCCAAATCACTATGCAAAGGGCATTCCTATTCTAATTCAAAAAGATATTGTTCAAAAAGCAGGCGCTAAGATTTTCATAGCAGGCGCAATTGCAGACAGGCGCAATTCACATTCTTCTGAAAAAGATTCATCTGGCTTAATAACAAGTGGCGGCCGTGTTCTTGCGTGTTCTGCTCAAGGCGCAACTTTTGATGAAGCAAGGGCAAAGGCTTACGAAGCAATAACGGGCGTTGAGTTCAATGGCATATTCTACAGAAAAGACATAGGCTTACCTGGGGCAGCTAGGTCAGATTGATATGGAAACAGCGCTATATTTAATTCCGGTGACACTTGGGGAAACAGAAGTTACACAAGTGCTGCCTTCTTACAACCACGACATAATTGTAAATATAAAATATTTCATTGTTGAAAATATCCGGTCAGCTAGACGTTTTTTAAAAAAAGTTGACAAGGATATTGATATAGGCACGCTTACTTTTTATGAGCTTAACGAACACACAGATTTGCTCACTATTGGAAATTACTTAAACCCGCTTTCATCAGGCAAACCAATGGGCGTTATTTCAGAAGCAGGCTGCCCCGCAGTTGCAGACCCAGGAGCGGCTGTAGTGGAAATGGCGCAAAAGAAAAGCCTGCGTGTAATTCCGTTAGTTGGCCCTTCTTCAATAATAATGTCTGTAATGGCAAGCGGATTCAACGGCCAAAGTTTTGCATTCAACGGCTACCTTCCAGTAAAGCCCGGTGAACGTTCAGAAAAAATCCGTCAGCTGGAAAACAAAGCTCAAAAAGAAAAACAAACACAGCTTTTTATAGAAGCGCCTTATAGAAACATTCAAATGTTCCAGACTCTACTTTCCACTTGCAAAAGCGACACCTTGCTTTGTTTAGCTTCAGGCATTACTTGCAAAGAAGAGTTCATTCACACGCACACAATTCTTGAATGGAAAAAACTTCCAGTTCCAGAAATAAATAAAATACCTTCAATATTTTTAATCTACCGGTAAACTCACAGGTGAATATGAAAGCAATAGTTCTAATGGGAATAAAACACTGCGGAAAATCTACTCAAGGAAAGCTTCTTGCTAAAAAATACAATGTGCCTTTTTACGACACTGACGAAATTATGCTAAAGCAGACAGGCAAAACTCCAAGAGAGATTCTTACAGTTCTTGGCAACGATGCCTTTCTAAACGCAGAAAAAAAAGCATGTGAATTTATTTCAACAGAAATTGCTTCTTCAAAAAAAATTCAGACAAAAGAAATCTCTGCTGTAATTGCAACAGGAGGCGGAATTTGCTGCAACAGCGAAGCGCTTGCTATTTTAAAAAAGTTCAGCACTTTTGTATTCCTCTTTGCAGAAGAATGTCTTGCTTCTGAAAGAATTGTTCGTGAAGCAAAAATTTCTTCTGACGGCACTATTACAGACCTGCCAGCATATATTGCAAAAAAAAGCCCGCACTCCATTTCTGAAGTACAGGCTATTTTTCATTCATTCTATGTTGAACGCTACAGTCTTTATTCTTCACTTGCAGATATTACAGTGCAAATGATGGACTCTCCTAAAAAGGACAATCTAGAAAGAATTGACAGCGCAATCAGCGTTGCTTTAAATTAGTTGCCGCCACATCCGCCGTTGCAACCACCGTCACAACCGCAATCGTCGCCGCATTCTCCATCGCAATCGCCGCCACAGTTACAACCGCCAGAAAGCTTCTTTAAATCTTCTTCTGTTGGTTCATGCACATCAACAATTTCAACATCAAAGTGAAGTGTTTTTCCAGCAAGCTCATGGTTTGCATTTATTTTAACGCCAGTATCTGTTACTTCTGTTACTGTTACAATCTGTGGTCCAGCTGGTGTGTTTGCCTGAAACTGCATTCCAACTTCAATAGGCACTGATGTATCAAACTGAGACTTTGGAACTTCAACAACTAGCTTTTCGTCATATTCACCGTAGCCGTCTTTTGGCTCAAGAACTACGCTTACTTTATCACCAACAGCTTTTCCTTCAAGCGCCTCTTCCAGCTTTGGAAGAAGATAGCCCTGTCCGTGAAGATATGCTAAAGGTTCACCACCAACTGAAGTGTCAATTGTGTTTCCATCATCGCCTTTTAATGTATAGCTGATTGCTACCATTTTGTCTTTTGTTACTACCATGTAATCTCCTGTAGATTATTTCTAAATTATTTTATTCTGCTATATTTTCGTTGTCTTGAACTACTTCTGCAATTTCCGGGCATGTTTCTTTTAGGTAACGCTCAATTCCCATTTTAATAGTCATTGTTGCCATTGGACATGAACCGCAAGCACCGGTTAAACGCAAGTGCACTTTTTTTTCATCATCAATTGTTACAAACTCCATGTCGCCGCCGTCTGCCTGAAGTTGAGGGCGCAACGCTTCAAGAGCTTCCTTTACTTTAGAAACAAGAGCTTCATCTGCCATAAAATACCTCTTTATTAAGTTTTCTATACAATCGCCGTGTCCCATTAAGATATAGATTTTTTGCGTTTTTGGCTATAGGAAACGAATTTATTTTATTAAACCATAAATCTTTTAAATATGTTTTTTACTGCAATATTTCTTCAGCGACTTCACTTGTTGATTTACCATAATACAAAGTGCCATACAAAGCCGCCGCAGAAACAACTTTTCTACCATACTCACGTGTTTCTGAAAAAGGAAGCGCCTCTAAGAACAAGTCTTTAGGAAGTGCATTTGTTCCAAATTCAAGGTTTGCGCTTTTTACCCACGACCGAACTCTTGTTATGCCGCCGTTATATGCAAAAAGAGCAAGTATAGAAGAGCTGTCAAGCCGCCTTCTCATTTCTTCAAGATAATACCCGCCGAACAAAATATTTGTATCGCTGTCATTTAAATCATAGTCCGCAACTTTTAGCTTGTTAGCAATATCCCCTGCTGTGCTTGCCATAAGCTGAGTTAAACCAACTGCACCAGCATGGCTTACAACTTTTGGATTGAAAAAACTTTCACTTCTAATTAGCGCGTATAAAAGATATTCCGGCAAATTAAATCTAGTGCACGTTGTTTGAACAGTGTCATGAAAATTTTGTGGAAAAACAAGCTGCATTATTTTTTCACTAGGAACAAATTCAGAAGCATTTATTTTCTTTGATGCAATTCTTAAACTTTTTGTGTAATAGTCGTTTGTATTATTTCCGCACTCCTGCAAAAAACCTGCAATCTTTTCAACACAGTCAGTTCCTATTACCTCAGAAAAATTCTGCCACTCAGGATAAATATATTCTGCCAAGCCAAAATCAGCATAGCCTTGCAAAAGATTTTCAGCAGCGGTATTTCTGTAAAAATTCAGGGAAGCATTAGGCGAGTAAATAATTTTAGAAATTTCTTCTTTACTCAAGTCCAACTTTTCCGCAGCGACAATTCTATAATATAAATCAGTGCCGCTGGAAAGTGCTCTTGTAAATAAAGCCGTAGCAACTTCTTCTTGAGAATTGTTTTGAACTTTAAGAAAACCAGTTTGAATAAGCCGCGCAGACACATAGCTAAACTTTGCAGTAACTTCATTGCTTGCATAGCCGTCACACATTTTTGCAACTTCGTAAAAATCAGTCCACATGTGCTGAGACAAAAGTCTAACAGAAAGAGTGTCAAAAAAATCGTCAAAGTAATTTGGATTGTGCCAAGTGTCATTATATTTTTCAACAGCCGCAATTGCAGTGTCAATTGATATTTTCAACTGTTCATTTAAATAATACCAAAGCGCATTGTCATAGTCTTCATCAGAGTCAGAAACATTCATTGCCTTTAAAAACCTGTTTGAAGAAAGTGCAGAATAGTTTCCTGCTCTGTCATATAATCTGCCGGCATAAAAATAAGTGTAGAATTTATTTTCTTTAGACACTTTGTTTGTAAGGCTGTCAAAAAAATATGCGTCGCTTAAAATATTTGAAGAACCGTAAAGGCATGCTTTTCCGCAGTCACTAATTATTTGCGAAGGAACAGAAGCTGTGTTTTCATTAAATAAAGATCTCACTTCCTGATACGCAACTTGATAGTCCCGCTTATACAAATCTATACGAAATTTTATTTGCGCATTTGTGTTTAGAGTTTTGCAATAGACTTTGTAATGTTCATCTGTAATATTTCTTTCTGTGCACCAAATGTAGAATTCTTTTTCAAATTCTATTTTGTCTTTTTCTAAAAGAGATGAAACTCTGTAAAACGCAATTTGATTGTTACAAGTAGAAACATCAATTGAATCTGTAAGCTGAATTATTTTTGAATATTCTTCATCGTTAAAAAGTTCTGCGGTTGTTAAAAGAAGCGCGTCTTCGTCTGGATATTTTTTGTACAGCTCAAGATATTTTTTTATTCGTTCCTGTACATTTCCAAGAGTTGCTAATTTTTCTGCAGAGCGTCTTGAAACTAAAGGCGAACCTTTATTTGAGCTTTGTTTTAACAGGCGTTCAGCTTCATCTAAATCATTATTGTTTAAAGAAATAAGACCATAGAAATACGATGCGTCATCACCATATTGTTTTTGCAGGTCAGAACTTATTGCGCTACAGCTTGTTGTAAAAAAAGAAAACAAACATACTAATAGCGCAATGTGAGTACAATGTAAATATTTCACTTTATGTCCAAAGTAAACTGATTTCACTCTGCCGGAATTAAAAGATAAGTTCCAGAAATAATCAAATCAGGATTTTTTATATGGTTATATTTTGCAAGTTTATGGTAACGCCACGGATTCTTATAGTAAGCGTCTGCAATATCCCACAAAGTGTCGCCCCATTTTATTTTGTATGAAATGTCAGCAGGCTTTTCTTCTGGCTCAGCAGGTGGCTCAGGCACAACTTCAGGAGTTGGAGCAACAACAATTTCATCTTCTTTTGCAGGTGCTACAGGCTCTTCAACAGGAGGAGGCACTTCTTCTTTTACTTCTGGCTCTGTGACTGCTGGAGTTTCTACAACAGGAGCTTCTGTTTTTGTGTTGCGTGATTTTAACAAGTTGAACTTTGAAGGAATTACAAACAAAACAAGAAGAGTTGCAATTATACAAATGATTGCGCAAATAATACAAATAATTACAGGCTTCTTTGTCTTCTTAGTAACTTCATCAGAATCATCATCTGATTTTTCATTTTCAGTTTTATCATACAAATCTTCTGAGCTAATATCATTCTGAGGATTATAAGTTGGATCTTTTGAAGCAAGATCTTCTGGCTGCTTTTCTTCTGTTTCATCTATTGAAGTGTCATCAAGTTTAGGGTCGTTAAAGTCAGGCTCATTGAAAGTTGGGTCGTCAAAATAATCATTAAGCCCTTCTGGAATTGGAGTAACTTTTGGTTCTGTGTCAAAGTCTGGAACAGTGTAGTCTGATTCATTGAAAAGTTTTTTTGTTTCATCAGATGCTGATTTTTCTTCAATTGCATTTTCTTCTGGAACGGCTGCATCTGCAATGTTATCAGAAGCAACTTTTTCTGTTGAATCAGGAACTGAAATATCGCTAAAGTCTGGAAGTGTTAAATCAATATCATCTGTTGAAGATTCATCTTTATTTTCAACAGGCTTTTGTTCTTCTTTTTCTTCTGAACTTGGCTCTTCTACATTTTCAGTTGCAACTGTTGAATCGTCCAAAACTGGAGTTTCAAAATCAGACAAGTCTGGAACTTCATCTGTAGAATCAACTTGCTTTACTGGCTCTGAAGAAAGTGTGTCTTGAACAACAGCTTTATTAAAATCATCAATATTAACTTCGTCTGTATTTGCTGAAGCTTTATCTTCTGCATTTGAGTCTTTTACTTTTTCTTCTTTTTCTTTTTTGTCAGAATCAGGCACGCTTATTGTCAAATCATCAAAAGAAAAATCTTCATTGTTTGGAGAACTAATCACTTCTTTTTCCTCTGCTTCATTATCGGCAGGTTTTGTGTCTGTGTTTAGCTCACTGTTTGTTTTTTCTAAAGCGGCAAAATCATCATCAGAAATTGAATTGTCATTTGCAATGTCATTATCCAAGTCTGCAATTACTGGAACATCTATATCATCTGCAGGAACTTCAGATTCATCTTCTGGCTTAACATCTGCAACAGGTTCTTCCAAATCATTTGCAATTGTATTGTCAAAATTTGGCTCTATATTTTCATCAATTGCTTCAGGCTCTTTTTCATCAAGTGCAAAATTTGGCGCTGAATTTCTTTCTGCTAAAGTTCTTGAAACAAGAGTTACTTGTGTCTCACTTTTTTTGCCAGTCTCAGGGTCAGCGACTTCAGCGTTCAGTTCATTATTATCATTTAAACTGATATTTAAATTTAAGTCTGGCTCTCCGTTTGGATGGGGCTTTAAATTTTTTATTTCAAGTGTGTCAACATACTCAGCGTCTTCCATTGAGTCATTTTCTGAGCGGTACAAATCTATTTGGACAGTTGTCTGATTGTCTTGAACAGTCGTCAAATCCAACAGTTTTTTTTCAGGTTTTCCTTCTTCCAAAATAGGATAAAATGAACCGTCAGCTAGCTTTATACCTATATGTTTCATACAATTACCTCATTTAAAACATGGTAGACGGTAAAATCTTTCTTGTCAACTAATCTAAATAAATTGTGAATTTTTAATGGGGAATTAAGTGAGAACTGTCATTCCGACCGAAGCGGAGGAATCTCTGTATTCAAAAGTGCCTATTCGTATAAGAGATTGCCACGTCATTTCATTCCTCGCAATGACACTTTTTACTCATTATTACTTTATGGACATAGCCAAATTTTATAATTGAAAAAAATAGAGTTCAATGTTATATTTAAAATACTGCTAAAAACAGAATATTTTTACAAGAGGTAACTTACATGGCAAAAGAATTAAAAGGCTCACAAACAGAAAAAAATCTTCAGACTGCATTTGCTGGAGAATCAGAAGCTAGAAATAAATACAACTGGTTTGCAAGCCAGGCACGTAAAGATGGATTTGAACAAATTGCCGCAATTTTTGACGAGACAGCAGGCAATGAAAAAGAACATGCAAAACTTTGGTTCAAGCTTTTGAACGGAGGAATTAAAAAGACTCCAGAAAATTTAAAGGCAGCAGCAGATGGCGAATATTACGAATGGAATGAAATGTATGCAGGTTTTGCTAAGACTGCAAAAGAAGAAGGTTTTGACGCAATAGCAAGACTTTTTGAAGGTGTTGCCGCTATTGAAAAAACACATGAAGCTCGCTACAGAAAACTTCTAGACAACGTGTCAAAAGAATGTGTGTTCTCAAAAGATGGTGACAAAATTTGGGTATGCCGTAACTGCGGACACATTTGCATTGGAAAGTCAGCTCCAGATGTTTGCCCAGTTTGCGCTCATCCACAGGCATTCTTTGAACTTAGAAGTGAAAACTACTAAGTTATTTTCATCAATTTGAAGTATAAAAAAAGCCCCGCTTATTTCTAAGCAGGGCTTTCTTATTTTAAAGAATGTATTTTATAAAATTAGTATTTGTAAGAATATTCTGTAATTGACTCAAGCTCGTTCATAATGCCGCCGAACTTTTTTGCAACAGAATAAGTTGTAATTTTTGTAGGATTTTTGTTTGCATCAGATTTGAAAATCTTACGCTCAGATAAATCTCCAGTTGAATTATAAGATTGCTCTTCAGTGGTTGCGCCGTTCGCATCATATTTGTAAATTATTTTTACAGTTGTTTCACCATTAGAATTGAATGACTCTTTCTGTGAAAGATAACCGTTGTCGTCATAAGTGTAAACTGTTTTTGCATCTAACGAACCGTCTTCATAATATTC
>JBAXYY010000091.1:0-10251 GCA_041670585.1 Treponema sp.
GGGACGAATACACGGCGGAAGGCATTCTTGATTTAAAAAAGATAAATAATACTATAATTAAATAAAAAGGGCTTTTAATTTTTGTTTGCAGCTTACTATTTTTTTTAATTAGAAAATGTTATAGTTAGCGCATGACAGAATTATTAGCTCCTGCGGGAAGCATAGAATCTTTAGATGCCGCTATTGGTGAAGGTGCAGATGCCGTTTATTTAGGACTTAAAAGTTTTAACGCGCGCCTTCGTTCTACAAATTTTGCTTGGAATCAGTTTGATGCAGCGGTTCAAAGTGTTCACAAGCAGGGTAAGAAAATTTATGTAACTGTAAACACAGTCAGCCAGGAAGATGAAACTGAGCGTTTATATAGATTCCTTTCTTATTTAAATAAGGTTGGTCCTGACGGGCTTATTGTCCAGGACTTTGGCGTTGTTAGAATGTGCCAGGAGTTTTTTCCAAACTTGGAGCTTCATGCTTCAACTCAAATGAATGTTGAAAGCGCAGAAGCCGCAAATCTTCTTTGCAAACAGGGCTTAAAAAGAGTAGTGCTTGCGCGAGAGCTTGGCCTTGATGAAATAAAATCTGTAAAAGAAAACACAAAAGCAGAACTTGAAATATTTGTGCATGGCGCTCTTTGCGTAAGTGAAAGCGGCCTTTGTCTTTTTTCAAGCTATCTTGGTGGAAAGTCAGCGAACAGGGGAATGTGCACGCAGGCCTGCCGCCGTATTTACAATGCCCAAGATGCAGCGGGCGATGTGCAAGGCTATTATTTTTCTCCGTGCGACTTGTGCTTGATTGATAAAGTGCCGGACTTAATGGACATAGGCGTTGACAGCTTCAAAATTGAAGGCAGAATGAAAAGCGCAGAGTATGTTGGTGCCGTAACAGCCGCATACCGCTATGTAATGGACCACTGGCAGTCTGACAAGAAGGGCGCAATTGCAGAAGGCAAAAGAATGCTCAGCACAGATTTTGCCAGAAGTAAAACAGACTACTGGTATGGCTTTAAAGATTTAAAAGACGGTGTAGACAATGCTGGTGCTAAGATTTTAAATCCAAAGCAGGCTGGTGGAACTGGCATTTACTTAGGAAAAATTTCAGAGCTAAGGGAAGCAAACGCCAGTGAGAAAAAAGAATGTGAGCAGTTTGTAAAGCAGCCAAATGTTAAGCAAAATGATTCATCAGATTCAAATGGTGATGATGTAAAAGTTGACAAAGGCATACAGATGGCCTTAGTAACGGGCGGCTCTTACGACCCAGATCCGGGTGACAGCATAAGGCTTCATACGCAAAATGACACAGGACGTGAAAGCCACAAAGTCCGTGTTGTAAAAACAGATGAAGACGGCAGAAGATGGATTGATATTCCAAAAGGATTTTCTAAAGGCGACAACGTTTACCTTCTTCAGACAAAAGCAATGTCTAAAAGATACAAACGTGTCCTTCCTCCAGACTTGTCATCTTACCGCAGGCAGCCGGGTCCTGAAGCTCTTCCTTTAATTGATTTAACACCTGTTAACAATAAGGAAATGCTTTGGTTCCCTAAAGGCTTGTACATTCAAGTTTCTACAACATCAGACTTGTTCTTAATTCAAGCGGAACATCCTGTTCGTGCAATTCTAGAGCTGAACAGTGAAACAGAATATGACTTAATTAAGAAAAATACTCCGCAAAAGCCTGTTGTTCCATTCAGCAAAAAAATGATGATAATTTCATTTGACCCTTATTTGCCTGAAGCAAAGATTCCTTCATTCAAAGAGACTGTCAAAATTTTAATTGAGCAGGACTATAGAACTTTCATAGTGAACAACTTGGCTCAAATAAATATTCTTCGTTCGTTTACAAATGCCGGTGTAAGGGATATTCATCTTATTGCAGGCCCTTATCTTTATACTTTTAACAGATGGGCAGTCAGCTTTTTGGAAAATCAGAATGTAATGGCGTTCCAGACACCTCTTGAAAATTCAGAGGAAAACTTAAACAAAACATTCATTGGAAGCGAAGAAAAGTCGCGTGTTCTGCTGGCTGTTTTTGCCTACCCAACTTTGTTCCGCATGAGGTTCAAGCTTCCTTCTGACTACGACTTCACTTATTTTACAGACAAAGAAAATATGACGTTCAAAGTGAATTCTACAGTAGACGGCTCTTTTGTCATGCCGGAATATCCTTTTAGCTTAATTGATAAGCTTCAAATTTTACAAAATGACGGCTACACTCATTTGCTCATTGACTATTCAAAGACAAAGGTTAAAAAATCAGACATGCGCGCTTTAATGGATTCAGTTCAGAAGCATGAGGCTATAAAAGGCGCGTCACGCTTTAACTGGAAAGACGGCTTCTACGACCCAGAGAAAATTGAGGCGTATGCCAAAAGCAATGCACGTGCCGCAGATGCCCGTCGTGGTTATAATGACAAAGGCCGCCCTCAGCAAAAATACGGCAAGCGCTTTCCTAAAAATAAAAAGTAAAATAAAAAAATAGCGGTAAGAAGAGCATGAGGTGACTCTTCCTGCCGCTACCCATCAATTTTTTAACTGTTGCAAATTGGTGTTTGGAAGTTATCTATGGCTGATAGTATTATAATAATAGCATCTCTAAAAGCTGAAGTTTTTAAAGGCTTCCATAAATGTTAGAATGCTACCTCACCAGCTTCCTGCTCGTTTTGAGCTGCGGCTGCGGCTTCTGCCAGCATTGCTAAAGTTTTATTTTCTTTAGGTTGAGGGGCGCTGTCTTTTTCTTCAGAGCTGTTTTCGCCATCCTCTTTTTTATGGAAGAACGGTTTGAATTCAACATGCTCGGCAATAATTGAAATTTTACTTCTTGTTTTGCCTTCTTCGTTTTTCCATCTCTGCTGTTTTAATCTTCCTACAACTCTAATTCCCCTGCCTTTTGGGCACCATTGTACACATGCGTCAGCTAGTTTGCCAAAAGTCTCTATGTCAAAATAAGAAACTTCATCTGCATTTTCACCAGCCTTTGTTTTGTAGTGATGGTCAACAGCAATTGGAACTGTGCAAACATGAGTGCCTTGTGCAATTTCTCTTGACTCTGGCTGTCTAACAACATTTCCTTCTACAATAATTTGATTTAAAGAATTCATAATTGTTCCTCCGCAGATATATCTGCATTTTATTTTGCAGGTGTATAAAAAGTTTTGCACGTGTTCAAGACTCTTTGAATTTACCTACACTATAGATATATCTTTTGAAAGTATAAAAATGACAAAAAATTTCATTTTAAAATGAAAAAAAGTGGAAAATTTGTTAAAAAAAGTGGTTTTTATGTAAAAAAAGGTGTTTTGTAAAAGGCTATGTCAGTAAATATAGTGATTTTTGTCATTTCGACCAAAGTTGAGGAATTTATTTTATAAGAAAAACTTATGCGAGCCTCTAAAAACTTCAGCTTTTAGAGATGCCATTATTTATATAAGAGGTTGCCAGCATTCGACTACGCTCATGGTAAACTCAACTTTTTTTTTTGCAATGAAACTTTTGCACATTACTTAATTTACAGTGATAGCATAAAAAAAAAGACCTCCAAAACCGAAGTTCTAGAGGTCTTGATAAAAGAAAAAAAATTACGGAAGATTCTTAACTAGCTTAACCATATATAGCTCAGTGTACATTTCCAAAGCCTCGTGATTTTTTATTTTCTGAAGGCTAGGGGATTCAACTAATGATTCAGCAAGGCTTTTAATTCGCTCTGGAGTGAACCCTGTAGATTTTAATGTACGGAGAACTTTTCTCATGTAGTCGCGTATAAGCGAGTTTACATCTTCTGTAAGGTTTGCGCTTGTCTGCTTTCCAATAAGATTGTTCCATTCTCTGCAGTAGGCAAAAAGCTCACGGTCAAGAGTGCTGTTTTTTGGTACAATAGCATTCTCTACATTTTCAGCGGCTTCACGCAACTCCTGCTTCTTGCTTTGTGTAGGGTTTTCAAGCTCGTATTTTCGTTTTTTTTCTTCCTCTTTAACTTTTGCAAGTTCTTCTTCCCTTATTTTTTCTGCAGCTGTTTTTGAATGTTCCTTTTTCCTTTTAGATTTTGGCTTTCTAAGAATTAATGAGGCAATCCATGAAATGAACGGCATTGTGTACCAGAATGGTAACTTGATTTTTATATCAGTAAGAATTTCCTGCCTGCTCATCATAAGAATTTCACTGTATGGAATAAGAGTACCTTCCTTAAAAAGCGTGAGCCGGTTTGTGTTTTCATCTTGCTCGTCGTCATAAGAAAGCAGAGGTAAAAAAGAAGTGTTCAGCAATGAATAAAGAATAGGTTGTGTTGCTTGAGTTTCTCTTTGCAAACATAGTTCGAACGCATTTTGATCTTTCATTTCTGGCACTGTGTCAAATTCTTTTATTGTCTGAGTCCAAACTTTTGAAATGTTGTCACGGACTGTAATTCTGGCATCACTGCAAAGTCTTACAATAAGCGGCATGATCTTTTCTTTGTATATTAAATAAGCTTCGTTGTCAGTTTTAAATGTAAGAACCTCTGGCAAGTTTGTTCCTTCTGATTGAGAAAGAAGCTTCTGCAAGTGATTTTTTAATTCATCTGCTGTATATTGGCCAACAAGTGAAATTCCATTTGAATCCTTCATTTTTGAGATTTCTGAATATGTAAAATAATACGGAGGATGCTTCATAAAAACAGAAAGAGTGTTAAATGCATTTTCTTTTTGCAGCTTTTTCATTGCTTGTGATTTGTAAAAAGAAGTTGCGGCTTCTGTAATGTAAACTGACTGCAAAACATTTATGTCTTCTGCAGTAAAGTCCTTAAGCTTGTCATAGTCTTGTTTTATAAAATAGCTAAGCTGGCTCCAAAAATAAAAATTATCACCGGAGTCCTTAAGCTTTTGCAATTCATCTTCTGGCTTTTGAATGAAGTGATTGAAAAAAGTTTTAGAAGTCATTTCTTTGCCAGGGTTTGAAATTGAAAGCTTCTTTAGAAAATAATCATGATACTCATCTTTTCTAAGCATGTCGCGTGTTTTTGTAAGAGCTATTTCTATTAGTGTGTTTACAGAAACTGATGAAGGAAAAAGCATTGTAGGAATGTCCTTTGTAAAAACAAGTCCGTACAATGTCTTGTCGTTTATTTCCTTTGTTTCTAGCAGATGGTAAATAATATCTGTAACTGATTTTTTTGTTACTATTTCTGCGGGAACATTTTTTTCAATTTCAGTGATGATAGGAAAAGGAATAGTTGTGTTTGATTCGATTTCTTTGTAACGTGAAGCATATTTATCTATGAAATAAGCTAGTACAAAAATAAGCTGCTTAGATGCGGACTGTGACACTAATACAATTTGATTTGACTCTTTTAGCTTGTCTAGTTCCTCTTGGAGTTTTTCATCTGTGTTTCCAATATAACAAGCAAGGTCTGGATTGTCTTCCATGTGATGTTGAGAATATCTTTTTAAATAATCAGCAAACTCGTTGAAGTCAATCATTGGAGTTTTCTGTCTTGAAGCATAAAATTTTAGCAAAGTATAAATATTTGACGTTGTTGACATGTGGGTATTATATCTTACAATCATTGCTTTCTCAAGATTGATTTGCAATAAAAATATTGTCATTTAAGGGCATCTCTAAAAAATTCATTTTCTATGATTTCTCAAAAATGTCTGAGAGTTATTATGCCGCTATAATTGCGCAACATAGAACATTGCATTTTTAATGTTGTCTTTAAAAGCTTGTCTTTCTATAGATTTTCTAAATAAAAATCGGAAGTATGAAAATGATTGAAAAATTGATATAAAAGGTCTAATATCTTTTTGAATTTGAGGAGTAAAATATGCTTGCAAAAAGATTAGAAAACCTTCACCCGTACGTGCCAGGCGAACAGCCAACAGACCGTGAATATATTAAGATAAATGCCAATGAAAACCCTTACCCGCCAGAAAAAAGCGTGGGCAAGGCTCTTAAAAAAGTGCTCTCTTCAAACTTGCAAAAACTTGGGCTTTACCCAGACCCTGACGCGGACGAGCTTCGTAAGTCAATTGCGGACATGCTTAACAAAACAGGCGGCGTTTTATGCAGGGCGAATGTTAACGGCAAAGAATGCGCTCCTAATGAAAAGGACAAGATTCCGTTTGAAGTTACCCCCGACATGATTTTCTGCGGCAACGGCAGCGACGAAGTCTTGAGCTTTGTTTTCTACACTTTCTTTGACAGCGACAGGCCAATTGTTATGCCAAACTTTACATACAGCTTCTACCCCGTTTACTGCGGCTACTACAACATTCCTATGGACCAAGTTCCTTTAAAAAATGACTGGACTTTGGACACTGAAAAAATGCTTGCTGATTCAAACAAGACAGACAGCTGCACAATTTTTGCAAATCCAAACGCGCCTACAGGTATAGCCTTAAAGCGTGATGAAGTTGCGGACATGATTCGCAAGTCACCTAAAGACAGAATTTTTGTTGTTGACGAAGCGTACTGCGACTTTGGTGGAGAAAGCTGCATTCCTCTTTTAAAAGAATTTGACAACCTTGTTATAGTGCGCACGTTCAGCAAGAGCTTTTCTTTTGCTGGCATGAGGCTAGGATTTATAGTTTCTTCACCGGAACTTGTGAATGCTGTTTTCACTGTTAAAAATTCTTTCAACCATTTTCCTGCTGATGTTCTTGCGCAGACTGCGGCTCGTGCTTCTTGCAAAGCGGCTTGGTACTATTCAAATTGCGCCCGTAAGATTGTTGCCACCAGAGATGATTTTTCTTTATTCTTAAAAGAGAAGGGCTGGTTTGTAATTCCTAGCTCCACTAACTTTGTGTTTGCCAAAAAAGAGGGTGTTTCTGGAGAAAGCATTTACCAAAAAGTAAAGAAGGCAGGCATTTTAATACGTCATTTTTCAACCCCTGGAATTGAGGATTTTGTTCGCATTACAATTGGAACAGACAAACAGATGTCGTTGTTGAAAAAAGTTTTGGAAAACGAGTGAAGTTGATTTAATAATTGCCTACGCCGAATTGTAGGGGCGGCGGCGTTAGCTGCCGTTGCAAAGCAATGAGGGCACCGAAACCCCGTAAAGCCGGTTTGGAAAAATAATGCTGCGTTTAAAATAAAAAAATTAGAGCTGCTCAAGCGTTGCGGAATCTACATTCCAACTGTCGCCTGCTTTTGAAACTTCAAGCCATGCGTATTTGCCTTCGTCAAGCGGGCCTGGATTTATTACAACAGTGTCACCTATTTTATCTATGCCTGCGCTTTCGTGAATGTGGCCTGTAATAACTGCAAGCGGTTTTGTCTTTTCAATCATTTCACGTGTAAGCTGGCTGCCTACGTGTACACCGTTTGCAATAGTGTCGCATTTTGTGTCTTTTGGCGGATTGTGTATGATTAAGATTAAGTTGTTCCAAGTTTGATTTTCTTGTTCTGTTACTAGTGTTAGGTCAGAAAGTATTTCTTCTTCTGTTCTTTCAAATGGAGTTGTGCCTGTGAATTTGCTGCCGCCGCCGCTTCCTGCAAAGCAAAGGCCTTCGTGATAGACTAATGTTTTTTCTACGCTTATGTCCTGCTTTTCTATTTGCTCAAGGAAGTCCGGTTCGTCGCAGTTGCCTATTACTGAAAAAATTGTGTCGTGTTTTTTACAAAGTTTTTCTAGCGCGGGAAGCCCTGTTTCTGTGTGCTTGAACGCCGCAAAGTCGCCTGCAAAAAGAACTGCGTCCGCTTTTTTAAAGTTGTCGTCCATTTTGTCCAGGACATCTAAGTTTCCGTGCAAGTCGCTTATTACTAAAAATTTCATTTTATTTTCTCCTTTATTCTGAAGTGCAGATTCTAAAGCCTAAGTAGTTGTATGTTTCGTTTGGGTCAAATGAATAGCGGTCACCTGCGTAAAAATACGGTGTGTATTGTGACCAGCTACCGCCTCTTGAAACCCTGCCGGTTCCGTAAGAAGGGCCTGTTGAAAATTCATTTATTTCTGCGTCCTTGTAGTCAGCTTCCCAGTCCCAGCAGAATTCTAGGATGTTGCCGCTCATGTCAAAAAGCCCAGCACCGTTTGGGTTGCCGCTGCCTGGTGTTGGAGGTGCGTCTACTTTAAATGGAGTGCCAGCTGTTCCTACAGTGCGTGTCATGTCTGTGTTTTCAGAGTACCATGCAACTTCCTGTGGAGGAATTGAACTGTCGCTTTTTCCGCTTGAAGAAACCTGCCCGCTTGCTAGGTCTCCTCTTTGAAGTCCAGATGATGTTTTTCTTGCGGCGTATTCCCATTCAGCTTCTGTTGGAAGCCTATAGCCGTCGCTGTTCCAGTTGCATGTGCATAGGTCGCAGCTAGAAGTGTCTGTTGAGTCGCGTAAGATTTTTCCTTGGTATGTGTAGCACGGTGTTTTTCCGTTAAGCTCGCTCATTGCGTTGCACCAGACAATTGCGTCGTACCAGTTTATCATTGTAACAGGCTGGTATTTATTTATTTGAGATGGCTTTTTGCCTCTTCTGCCTTTAGAGCCTTCCTGCCCTGGATTTGCAAAAGTGTAGCCTTTTTTTTCTGCCTCAATTCTTACGCTGTACCAAAGGTTGTAAGTGGTTTCATACCTGTTCATTTTATATGGTGCTATCCATCTTTGACCGGTGTAAGACTGTGTGTTTTCTCCTATAATGAATTTATCTTTTACATCAGAATTTTTTATACCGAACTGAACTAAATTTATGTCTTCAAAATTATCTACTACAACTTTATTTTCTGAAGATTTTTGTTTTGAAGTGTCTCTATAAAAACTGTCTATGAAAGTTTCTTTGTCAACTTTTGAGCTGTCTGTTAAGTCTGGAGTTTCGTAGTTTACAGAGTCATCTGCGTAAATAAAAAACGCGGCTGTTAAAAAAAGTGCTGCTTTTAATGAAGTTCTTTTAAAGTTAAGCATTTTTTGTTCTCCCTGATTTGTTTTTTTTAGAGTCAATCTTTGCTTTTTTTACAACTGAATTATTCTTTTTTACTTCGGCTTTTTCTTTTTTTACTTCAGCTTTTTCTTGCTTGACAACAGCTTTCTCTTGATTTTTTATAAACCGTTTTTGCTTGTTAGAGTCGCGGAGTTGCTTTAGTGTCATGTGTTTTTTTTGCTCTGGCAATGAAGTGAGCTTTCTTCTCATAAAGAAGAAGTGTGCAAATATTGCGGCAATTATACAAATGCCACCAATTGAAATTGCGCCTGTCCAGCCGGAGTGCGCCCACGGAAGCGGCACGTTTATTCCAAAGAAGCCTACTACAAGAGTTGGCGCCATTAGCACCAAGTTCCACGCTGTCATTGTCTTCATAACCAAGTTCAAATTGTTAGACAAGACAGAGGCAAACGCGTCGTTCATTCCAGCCATAATGTTTGTGTAAGTGTCTGTCATTTCCATAGCCTGACGGTTGTCTATTTCTACATCGTCCAGCCAGTCCTGGTCCTCTTCATCAAGTTTTAGAATCTTTGTCTTGCGAAGTTTTTCCAAAAGAAGCTGGTTGCTTTTAAGCGAAGTTGAAAAGAACACAAGCGATTTCTGAATATTTAAAAGCTGAATAAGCTCGTGGTTTTGAACAGACTGGAGCATTTCATTCTGAATAGTGGTTGCCCTTCTGTTCAATTCCTTCAAGTAGCGTAGGAATGTTATGTCCGCGCGCGACATGAACCTAATTGTAAAAGCCGGGAAGTCCTTTAAAGAAAGCTGCTTTACTCTGTTAGCCGCAAAGTCATGCAGCACTTCACAGTCTGTCCAGCAAATTGTGATTATGATTTTTGAAAGCGCAATAATGCCAATTGGAGTTGTAAAATAACTAATGTCGTTTCCCGGCTGAAACACAGGAAGCCTGACAATTGTAAGCGTGTAGTTAAAGTCGTCATTGTCTTCTATACGGGAAAGTTCATCGGGATCAAGAATATCAAGCATATTCTCTGGATCAATTTTAAATTCGTCTTGTAAAAGCTGAATGTCGTCGCGGGTGACACATCTTGCGTCCACCCATGTATTTTGTTTTTTATCAATTTCTGACTTGTCTTTTGCAATCAGTTTGCCGTCTTCCTGCTGCCAGTAAGTTATCATAATTTTTTCCTTAGATGATTAAATGTAAAATCACCTTTTAATAAAATTCAGCAGTATTGGGAAATTTATTTACAGTACTGCTTTAGTTTATCTGCGGCACTAAGCGAGGCAGATATGAGATTAAGCTACATTGATGACCCGAACAACTACCGCTGTCCATATATGCCTCCTTAAATTCAAAAATGGTAACGTTTAACAAACTGTCTGAATTGTATCATAAAACATCATTTTAGTTCAA
>JBAXYY010000092.1:0-10105 GCA_041670585.1 Treponema sp.
GCATTTGTATTTCGAACAGCAATGATAAAATCACAAGGGAAGAATTGTATCTAACAGAAGAAGAGTCATTAAAAATATTTAAACGCAGCCATGAAATTACATCAATTGATGTATTCACAAATTTAGAAGGAGCGCTTATATGAAAATTGAAAAGCTATATGAAACTTCTAAAGACACAGAAAAACGTATTTCATTAATTGAAGCAGGAAAAAGAATTTCTAAAAATGAAATTTATCCATCATGCTCGATTTTATTGAACAGTGAAAAAGTATTTCAAACATTCAAAGGCTTTGGAGGAGCAGTCACAGAATCTTCAGGATATGTAATTTCAAAGCTTCCAGAAACTGTTAGGCAAAATATTGTTGCTTCATATTTCAATTCAGAAAAGGGCAACGGTTATACAATTGCACGCACTCACATGAACTCTTGCGATTTTTCCTTGGAGAACTGGGCTTGTGTTCCAAAAAAAGATGAAACGTTAAATTCATTTTCTATGGAAAGAACAGACTGTTACATTACCCCGCTTTTAAAATCAGCAGATGAAGAATCAAATCACATGTTGGATATTTTAATCAGTCCATGGTCGCCACCTTACTGGATGAAAACAAACAATGACATGAATCATGGAGGAAAACTTCTTCCACAGTACAAGCAACTTTGGGCAAACTACTTTGTTAAGTTTATCAAAGAACTTCAAAAAAGAAATCTCACACCAACTTATGTAACTGTGCAAAATGAGCCTGCTGCAGTTCAAGCGTGGGACTCTTGTGAATGGAGCGCAGAAGAGGAAGGAGAATTTGCAACAAAATATTTAGGACCCTCACTTGAAAAATCAAATTTTTCTAAAACAAAAGTTCTTGTATGGGACCACAACAGAGACTTGCTTTTAAAAAGATTCACAGACTCTATGAAAATAAAGGACGCGGATAAATATATTGCGGGAGCTGCATACCATTGGTATTCGGGCGACCAGTACGAAAATGTAAAAACTATTTCTAATTTATATCCTGAAAAGGAATTATTTTTTACAGAAGGTTGTGTTGAAGGCGGACCAAGAAACGGAGCATGGTTCACAGGAGAAAGATATGCGCACAACATAATCAATGATTTAAATAACGGCTGCACTGCTTGGATTGACTGGAACATTCTTCTTGACATGCAAGGAGGTCCAAACCATGTTGGAAACTTTTGCGACTCACCAGTTCTTGCTGATTTAAAGACAGGAAACGTATTTTACCAAAGTTCATATTATTATATTGGACACTTCAGCCGCTTTATAAAACCTGGCGCTAAAAGGGTTCAACTTACAATTGAGCCTTACTTGGTTCCGGCAGCAGTTGACGGCAAAATGGGAAACACAATGGAAGCAACTGCATTTAAAAACATAGACGGAACAATTGCGCTTGTAGTTGTAAACAGAACAGAAGCTGATATGAATTACATTCTAAAAACTAATGAAAGCGAGCAAATTTTATTCTGCCCACCAAGAAGTATTCAAACACTTATTCTAAAAGAAGAATAAAATAAATATTTTTTTAGGAGGAAAATATGAAAAAACTTTTATCATTTCTTTTTGTTTGCTTTTTAGCAATTTCTTTTGTAAACGCAAAAGGTTCTAAACTCAAAGGCTATCATTTAGTCTGGAGCGATGAATTTAACAACAAAAAAATTGACTCTACAAAATGGGATTATCAATTAGGCAACGGAAGCCTGTACGGTCTAACAGACTGGGGCAACAACGAGCAAGAGTATTACACAAAAGACAATGCTTATATTAAAAAAGGCAATCTTATTCTTGAAGCAAGAAAAGAAAGCAAAGAAGGAAAGCCTTACACATCATCACGTGTTAGAACAATAAAAGATGACGGCACTGTTTTATTTTCAAAAACATACGGCAGAATTGAAGCAAGAATGAAACTTCCAAAAGGCAACGGTCTTTGGCCTGCGTTCTGGCTTTTGCCTGCAACAGATGATTACGAGGTGTGGGCTTCTTCTGGTGAAATAGATATTCTTGAAGCAAAAGGAAGGCTTGCAAACAGAACATACGGAACAGTTCACTTTGGACAAGCATGGCCTGGAAATAAATATTCAGGAGGCATGTATAAATTTCCTGACAACACAGATATTTCAGAATACCACGTTTACGCTTTAGAGTGGGAACCTGGACTTTTAAGATGGCTTGTTGACGATAAAGTTTTCTATGAAACAAAACAGTGGTGGAGCATGGGCAAAGACGCATCTGAGCCTTATAAGTATCCAGCACCTTTTGACAAACCTTTTTACATTGTTTTAAATTTAGCAGTAGGTGGAAACTTTGACTCAAATGTAATTCCAGAAGACTACAACTTGCCTGCAAAAATGTATGTTGACTACGTACGCGTTTATGATAAAGACGAACCTTATGCAACAAATGTCAAACGCCCTACTCCTCAAAGAGATTCTTCTTCCTTTAATTCTTTTGAAAAAAACAGCGACGGTGGATTTATCTTTGATAATAACTTGAGCAGATGCAGCAACGACGCAATGTTGCAAAATGAAATGGATGTAAAATCACATAACTGGTACTTTCTTGCATTGACAGAGTTCGGTGCAAAAGCTGGATCAAATCAAGAAGAGCTTGAAGAAAAAAGTTTTAGGCATGTAAAGATTTCAGAAGTTGGAAGTCAGAATTACTCAGTTCAGCTCATACAGCATTTGCCTGTTGCGGAAGGTTATTCTTACAAAATTGAATTTGATGCAAAGTCAACAGAGGCAAGAAACATCACTGTAAAATTAGGCGGAGACGCTGACAACAGCTGGTCAGTTTATTCTCCAGAGTATCACCCAGAGCTTACTACAAAAATAAAACATTATTCATATTTCTTTACAATGGAAAACGCAACAGATCCAACAGCACGTCTTGAATTTAATCTAGGTCTTAATTCAAATGACGTTTGGATTAGAAACGTTACTGTAACGCAAGAAGACTTATAATTTAACAGGACTTCTAAAATACAATTTTGTTTTTTATAAGTCCTGTTTTTTTTTACAAAGAGAACTTTAATCCTGCGCGCGAATAATCTCAAGTTCGTACCACAAAGTTCCGCTGTTTCGTTCCATACGGAAGTTAGTTTGAGGGAACATTGAACGTGTTGACATTCCTAAAACTTCATTGCCTCTAGTGCCGTCATTATTTAATTTGAACAGTCTAAAAAAGCACTGGAAGTAAGATGGCAAATCATTCATAGAATTCACTTCTTTTTCCTTGCCATTGTTTTTGTAGTAAGCTTCAATTTGCTCGGGCTGAACTGATTGAATAACAAGCGTTCCTTCAGAAGCAAGTGTCAAAGCAGGACCCTTTCCTAAAGTGGAATCCGTTGTCAAGTCAACATGGTCACGCACTACATTGAACTGCGTTCCGTCACGCTGGCCCTTTTCTCCATATTTTCTTAAGTGCTCAAATTTATTTCCAGACCAAGAGCATGAGTAAACTGCAAATTTGTCATTAGCGTATTCAGCACCAGCCACTACAGAAAAATCATCTAGAGGGGAAAATGAAATTGTCGGGTTAGGAATTTCTTTTTGCTTTAAATTCACAACTGATGAATTATTTTCTTTAGGCAAATGGGCAACTGCGACAAACGCCTTATTTGCATGCACAATATAATCACCTCTTTGCGGATTCCATGTAATTTCACAAGTGTCGCTTTGCAAATTTTCACCAGAAGAAATCTTTTGCTTTATAGATTCAGTTTCTGATTCTTTATCTTCTACAGGGAAAAGCATTTTATCATTTTGAATTTGGCTCTTGCAGTCAGCGCTGTCTTTTCCAAACACAACTCCAACTTGGTGCACCATAGATTGCTCAAGCGGCATGTTCAATATTTTATCAGAAGTAAAATTCCAAGCGTTCACATTTGGCAATCCTTCTAATTCATTTGCTTTTGTGCGCGTAACAAAAACTTTTTCTTCCGCGCTCTTTACTAAGAAATTTCTAAATATTCTAGAAGCAACAATATTTGCAGGAGTTTTTGAAGGATTGTCTGCTTGGTCAAAGTAGCCTGAAATTCTTGTAGATTCATTTTCTCCTTTTTGAGAAAGTTCGTATGCAAAACTAAAAATGCAGTCCCAGTCTTGAAGGCAAGCGTATGTAGAAAGCATTGGAAGCATTTCAGAATTATATTGGTTAGGGTAAGGGTGGTCGTACTCTGTTACAGAAAATGGTTTTCCATAAATACGTTGAACAGCAAGTCCTGAAAGTATTCCGCCTGTTGTTGAAGTTGCCATGTCTTCATTTTCAACTAGGTAATGGCTCATGTCCCAAGATGTTTGTGGAAAGTATGGGTGGTGCCAGTAAGAATGAGAATCTATAATATCAAATTCACTCATCATTCCTTGCGTTGTGCAGCCGCATATTGTTCCCATCATAAGTGATTTTACATTCAAATCATTTTTTATGTACGAGTGCATTGTGTGCCAGTAAATATGCTCTGTGTTGTACAAAAAGTTCATAATTATTTTTTTATATTCATAAGAAAACCCTGAAGTTTCCGTATAAGACGGAAGCGCGACGCTGTTTGCTTTTGCACCTGCTTTTACCTCAATGACATCTCCACCTTCATCAAGGCTTATATCTTCAAAAGTAAACGTTGTGCCTTCAGAAAGTCCCATGTTAGAAAAAGTAAGGCGCGCCTTTTTATCAGCAGTAAAATTAGAAATTGTGAATTTGTAATCTTGGAATTTTGTTGTCAAAGAAATATTCTGATTGAAATTTAAATTGCTCCACGGAGAATGGTCCATCATAACATTTACACTTATTGTAGAAGGTTTAGACGCTTTTGCCCTGAACGTAAGAGTGTAGATTTTATTGCTTTCCACTGGCCAAGAACTTTGGTCAAGCTGAACATGCCAGCCTTGAGTTCCATTTTTCTTTACGGTTACAACGCAGCCTTTGTTTGTTTTTCTTAGATCTGCCTTTGCATTTTCATTTTGCTCTATATTAAAACTTGATGACTTGGAAACAATTATTTTTCCAACTTTTTCTGCTCTATTAAATTCTTTTTGGAGTGAGGACAATGAATAATTATTTTCTTTAAGCCAAACATTCCATTTGTCTTCTAGCTCTTGAAGAATATTTTTTGGATACTTGTCCAAAGTTCCGTTTAAGAAAGACATCATCAGGCCGTTCTCATTGTTAATTTCCACAATCGCTGTTGCAGGGTCCTCAGCGTAAGTTAAATTTGTGTAAGGATTTTTGTGTGTAAGAATTGTGTTAGCGTAGTCTTTTTGCATATCAAGCGCCTCTTCATTCCAAAAACCTAAAGCATGACGCTCCTTCCAGTCAAGAGAATCAAGCTCCTTTGGATAGCCGTTCGGGCTTTTTACATCACGACCAACAAGCATATTTATATTTGAATAAATGCCGACATTTTTTAACTCATTGTAGAAATAATCAAAGTCATCTATTTTGTCCCAGTTGTAAGAGTACTTTCCATTCTGGTCATATTTTAAAAAGCAGTTTGTCCAGTTAGAGTCAAAGTGGTGCCAACGAATGCAATTGAAGCCTTGTGACGCAAGAACTTTTGCCCAGTAAGCTGCATCGCTTTTTGCAGGTATTGATGATATGTTTGTTCCATACAATCTTATTCTTTTTCCATTAGACTCCAAGTGTCCGTCTTTTGAAACAAAGATTCTTTGCTTTTCTGTAATTGGAGTGTTCATTGAAGAACAGTCTGCCGCAGAAGATTCAGCGACAACTCGTGAAGTAAATTCAAAAGGCTTTGCATCTTTTAAAGTTGATTCAGCATAAATTGATGAACTTGATGCAAGAATTGAAACCATTACCGCCGGGAAAATTGTTTTTGTACGCATACAAGCGACTCCTTTCTTTAGTTTCATTTATTATAACATACAAATAAAATTATTTTTTAAAATTAAAATATTTCTTTTAAAAAAAGATTCTTACAATTTTTTATTCAGAAAGTGATATTTTTTTATATATTTATGTTTTCATTCTTTTAATAGAGCCTCTAAAAACTGGCTCTTTTAGAGGCAACTTTGAAAATGCGATGTTATAAGTCGCGCTATTATAGCGATTTAAAACTCTCAGGCGTCTCTTAATAATCATTTAAAATGAATTTTTAGAAATGCCCTTGAATATTCCAAAATAAAGGGTCAATGCTAAAACTAACGAAAGAATATCTGCAATAGGTTGTGCCCACATAAGTCCGTCAATGCCAATAATTGCATTCATTAAAAAAAGCGCAGGAATATAAATAATCCCTTGTCTGCTCAAGTTAACTATCAAAGAAGAAGTTGCAGCTCCCATTGCTTGCAGTGTGTTTGAAAAAACAAAGAACACTCCGAACAAAGCGCTTGTTGTAAGAAGGATACGCGCAAATCTTACTGCGTAGTCAAAAGCATTTTTTTCAGAAAGGAACACACTTACAATTTGATTTGTGAAAACATAGCAAAGTAAAGTTAGAATAGCACTTATTGCGAATGTAAGTAAAAGAGAGAACCTCATTATGTTGTGGTAACGCTTCCAGTTTTTAGAACCAGTGCAGTAGCCTAAAAGTGGTTGCACCCCTTGCCCTATTCCCATAGAAATCATGCCTGTTATCATTGTGATTTTCATTGCAACTCCAACACCAGCCAAAGCCATGTCTCCATAGCTTGCCATAATTTCATTTATAATGATTTGAGAAATGCTCATTAATAAAGAAGCAAGAGCGGCTGGAATTCCAATTGATAAAACACCTGACGCAATTTTATCTTTACAATAAAATTCTTTTATGCTTATGCTAAGTGTAGATTTTCCACTAACAAAATAAATAAAATAATAAAGCGCGCCTATGACATTTCCAATTACAGTTGCAATTGCAGCGCCTTTTACATCCATCTTTAAGACTAAAATAAAAATAGGATCTAGAATTATATTTAATACATTTCCTATAATTTGACCCATCATTGCTTTTGTTGCTTGCCCTTCTGAACGTAAAATGTTCGAGTAACAAGATGAAACTAAAATGAACGGACCGCTGTATGAAACTATAGTAAGATAGTCTTTAGTAAACTGAAATGTGTCTTCACTGGCGCCAATTAAAACAAGTATTTTATCCATAAAAATTAGAAACAAAGCAGAAAGCGCAACCCCTACAATTAAGCATGACCAAAAGCAGAATGAGCAGACTTTTTTTGCATACTCTTTTCTGCCTTGACCAAACGCTCGTGAAATTACAGAAGTGCCGCCTATGCCAAAAATGTTACCTATGGACATGAATATTAAAAAGACTGGTGTAGCAAGCGAAATTGACGCAACATAATAAGCGTTATTTGTTTGACCAATAAAGAAAGTGTCAGCAACATTGTAAACCAAAGTCATAAGCATAGCGAGCATTGCAGGTATTATATTTTGAACAACAGCTTTCTTAACAGGCATTGCATTATATTTTTCAGCTTTATTTTCATTCATTCTATTTCTCCTAAAATTGAACTTATACTGTAGCATATTACAGTTAACTGTAGTATGCTACAGTTATAAAAGTAAGTACACTAGAAAGAACGCTACACTTAGAATGTGTTTTATGATATTATAATTTTACAAGAGGAACGATTATGAAAAAGGACATTGGACTGCTTATTAAAAACATAAGCGACTCTCTTAAAAAACTTGTGGACTCCTTCTTTGGCTCTATGAATCTTACATTTTCGCAAGTGCAAGTTTTATCTTTTATTTCTAACAGCAAAAACAAAAGAACAACTCAAAAAGAAATTGAAGTTTTTCTTGGAGTGTCGCACCCTACTGTAACAGGCATTATAAAAAGGCTTGAAGAAAAACAGTTTGTAAAAACCAATATTTACGTTGACAATGGAATAAAAAAGTCTGTTGAACTAGACACCATGGGACTTGAGTTTGAAAAAGAATCACTAACAAATCAAAGGGCACATGAAGCTCTTCTTACAAAAAACTTAACTGCTCAAGAAAAAAAACAGCTTGTCGTTCTTTTAGAAAAAGTGCAAAGCTCTATCTCTGTAGAAATTGAGAATACAAAATGAAAAACATTGAATCAACTGTTGAAGATTTCTTATTCAAAAACCAAGATGTTGAATACAAGAAGTTCCAGCAAAAGCTAATTAACAACATTGACCCAAAAAGAATTGTTGGAGTGCGAACTCCTGCCCTTCGCTCTTTTGCAAAAGAATTTTCCAAAACGCCAGATGCCGCTGACTTTTTAAAAATATTGCCTCACAAATACTTTGAGGAAAATCAAATTCACGGCTTTGTAATAGAAACAATAAAAGACTTTGACGACGCAATTTTACAAGTGCAAAACTATTTGCCGTACATTGACAACTGGGCAACTTGCGACCAGATAAAGCCAAAATCATTTAAGAAAAATATTGTGGCTCTTTACACAAAATGCAAAGAATGGTGCGCCTCTACAAAAACTTACACAGTTCGCTTTGGAATTGAAATGCTAATGTCATTTTTTTTAGATGAAAATTTTTCTGTAGAGCAAGCAGAAATTGTTTCAAAAATCCGCTCTAATGAATATTACGTCAACATGATGATTGCTTGGTATTTTGCCACCGCTCTTGCAAAACAATATGACGATTCAATTACATTCATTGAACAAAACAAGCTGAGCGTTTGGGTGCACAATAAAACTATTCAAAAAGCAATAGAAAGCTTTAGGGTGACAGACGAGCACAAAGCATACCTTAGAACGCTAAAAAGAATTGGCTAGTTAAAAAAGCTATGTCCATAAAAAAAGGCACTGTCTGAATTAACAAACAGTGCCTTCTTATTTTATTTTTGCTGACCCATTTCCAAACTGCCGCTGCTTGTTATGTACGCCATGATTGGGTTAGAAGAGTCGTTGCCGTAGACTATGGAAGAGTTGCCTGGAGTTGACTTACCATTAGAATTTTCAATATCAAGAACATCTGTTCCTGTTGGAATCGTTTGTAAATCACCTAATAAATCTCTATAAACTGCAACATTAACAGTGTCTGCAGAAATTGAAGTAGAAGTTGGAACGTATGAAATATTCCAGTAGCCTGTATACAACTCTGTGTCAGAAGGGGCGCCATCATTATTACCCTCTGTAAAATCAACACGGTACGCTTCCTTTGCAAGTTTATTTGAATAATAGCCAATGTAAGGAACTTGGTTTGTGCCGGACTTTGCAACATTCAACGTGCAGTACATACCGCAGTCCGCATAAGAATCAACTGTTGAAATTACAGGTGTAGCTGTGTTACTAGACATATAAGCATAACGCAAGTCGCCAGTTGATTCACTATAGTATGCAAGATGAATACCACCGTCACTATCTACAACAAGACGAACATAAGTGCCACCTGAACTGTCTATTACTTTTGCATTTGTCTGCCATGAAGTGCCTGTTGCAAGAGAAGGATAAGTTGTGTCTGTTGTAGTTGCTGTGATTTCATCATCTGTAATATATGAAAGAACCAACCTGTCTTGTTCAGAATCATGCCATGCAATTATAACAGTTCCATTTGATAATACTCCCATATCGCAATATTCTCCGGCTCCATAAGTTGTTTTGTTATACAAACTAGCTACTATGCTGCCATCTGATAAAGAAGCGCCTGAAGCTGCAACAACATGTATACGCTGTCCACTAAGTCTTGGAGAATCAAATGGACAAGATATTCTAGGAGAAGTTGCGATACCTGTTTTGCCATCAATATCAGCTAAAGATCCATCTTTCACATATGCACTAGATCCTGTTGTAGTAGGATTTACAGTTCCACACCTAAACCTTACTTGATTTGTTGTTGTGTCACAATATGCAAGATAAACTTTTACAGAAGATTCGTTTGCTGCCACAGGAACAATTGCAGGGGATGTAATTCTGTAAATATTTGTCATCCAATCCGCAGTTGTATTTTTATTAACCGTTTCCTTAATATTTAAAGCGTTTGACTCAAGACGGCTTCCACTTGATACATTCAAATAGTCCCCGTCTAATGTCATATCACTAACCTTATTTGCATTAGAGCCTGTTAAGAACTCAAAGAATCCAGAAACACCTTGAGAGTTATTTGACTGGTACTGGACAGCTCCATAAGTATGACCGTTGCTGTCAAAAGC